>CALJKH010000044.1 GCA_937973575.1 uncultured Solirubrobacterales bacterium
CCAGAATCTTCGCGACATCGGTATTCAGATCATCCGAGATGTTGGCGTCGACACCGGCGGCTGCAACATTCAGTTCGCGGTTGACCCAAGCAACGGTCGCGTTATCGTAATCGAGATGAACCCGCGCGTCAGTCGCTCATCAGCGCTTGCCTCCAAGGCCACGGGTTTTCCTATCGCCAAAATTGCCGCCAAATTGGCAATCGGTTACACGCTGGATGAGATTCCAAATGACATAACCAAGGTAACGCCAGCATCTTTCGAGCCCACCCTCGATTACATTGTTGTCAAGGTTCCTCGTTTTGCTTTCGAGAAATTCCCAGCCGCCGACGCCACTCTGACAACCACCATGAAGTCTGTCGGTGAGGCAATGGCTCTCGGCGCCGATTTTAAGCAGGCGTTTACGAAGGCATACAGATCCCGTGAGCTTGATTCCAACCCAAGCTTCCCCGACTCCGAAGAGGATCTGCTTCGACTCGTACAGGTGCCCGGACCTCAGCGCTTTGATGCGGTGCTGGAGGCGCTGAAGCGCGGAGCATCAAAGGAGCGCATAGCTGAGATCACCCAGATTGAGGACTGGTTCCTCTCGGAGCTTGCTGAGATTGCGACGGGCTGGACTCCAGAGGGCGACGGGCTGGTTCGCACCTTTAGGTCTGTTGACACCTGTGCAGCAGAGTTTGAGGCGGAAACTCCCTACTTCTACTCATCATGGGAATCGCCAGATGAGAGTGGCGAGGCTCCCAACGAGGCCGATGTCGGTGATGGCGGGTCAGTGGTGATCCTCGGCTCCGGCCCGAATCGAATTGGCCAGGGCATCGAGTTCGACTACTGCTGCGTTCACGCCGCTCATGCTGTGAGAGATGCTGGCATCGACGCGGTGATGCTCAACTGCAACCCTGAGACAGTGTCGACTGATTACGACACATCCACGCGGCTCTATTTCGAACCCCTCACGCTTGAGGATGTAGCTGCTGTCTGTGAACACGAGCAAACCCGAGGCGTCATCGTCCAATTCGGGGGACAGACACCACTGCGCCTTGCAGCCGGTCTTGAAGAGCGAGGGATCCCGATTCTCGGAACGAGCATCGATTCGATTGACCTTGCGGAAGACCGAGGTCGGTTCGGACCACTCCTCGACAAGTTGGGCTATCAAGCGCCGGCCTATGCCACGGCCACGAGCCCCGAGGGTGCAATTGATGCTGCTGGCGAGGTTGGCTACCCGCTACTCGTCAGGCCTAGCTACGTCCTCGGTGGGCGGGCGATGGAGATTGTTTACGACGAAGAGGCCCTCCGGTCATACCTAGACCGAACTGGGGCGGAGGTCCATGGCGGCGGTAAGGAAATCTTCCTCGATCGCTTCCTAGAGGATGCAGTTGAGATTGATGTCGACGCTCTCTGTGATGGCGAGACGGTCTGGATCGCCGGAATCATGCAGCACGTTGAGGAGGCCGGAATTCACTCTGGTGACTCGGCGTGTGTTCTTCCACCGCACAGCCTCTCGGGTGACATGCTCGAGAAGGTGCGGGAACAGGCCTCGGGACTTGCCCGCGAACTCGGTGTTGTAGGCCTTCTAAACGTGCAATTCGCCGTCTACAAGGGCGAGCTGTATGTAATCGAGGCAAATCCGCGTGCGTCTAGGACTGTGCCGTTTGTCAGTAAGGCAATTGGCTTGCCTCTCGCGCGGCTCGCCTGCCGCTTGATGCTTGGGGAATCAATTGCTGACCTTGGCCTGCCTGAGTTCCCCTCTGATGAGTTCGTGTGCGTCAAGGAAGCAGTCTTGCCCTTCGATCGCTTCGCAGGAGCTGATGCGCTTCTCGGGCCCGAGATGCGAAGCACCGGCGAGGTTATGGGAATCGCTCGCGACTTCCCGACGGCCTTTGCAAAGGCACAGGCTGCAGCCGGCTCCGTACTTCCCGACGGTGGCGCCGTCTTCATTTCCGTCTCAGAAGGGGACAAGGTTCTTGCCGGCGCTCTAGCGAGCCAATTGCATGATCTTGGATTCCGCGTTGTAGCTACGCGCGGCACTGCTGAGGCGATTGCCCGAATGGGGATCCCAGCCCAACCGATTAACAAGATCCCAGAGGGATCGCCTCATGTTGTCGACCTCATCGAGGCAGGCGAAGTTGCCTTCGTCGTCAACACCCCAACCGGCTCTGGCGCACGAACAGATGGCTGGGAGATTCGTGCAGCCGCGATCACACGCGGTATTCCTTGCATCACGACGATGGCTGGCGGACTCGCTGCTGCTCGTGCCATCGGAGCAGCGCGGTCAGGCGCGCCTGAGGTGATCGCCCTTCAAGAGATGCATCAAGAGAGTGCCGGGTGAGCGTCGAGGCTGCCACGGCCCCGTTTAACCGGCGGGCTTTGCCAGTCGTCGGAGTCTCCGAACTGGGTCCCTATCGCTTAATTGAGGTCACTGATCTCGAGGCGCCAGTGGTTCGCGCGGGCCAGTTCCACATGCTGTCTACGCCGCAGGCCTGGGACTCGGAGGAAGCAGGTCGACCTTGGCTTTCGAGGGCGATCAGCTTTCTCGAATGCGACGGTGCGGGACGGCTTGTTTTCCTGATTGACCCAATTGGTCCCGGTACTTCGGCGCTTGCGCGCCTAGAGGTGGGGGATGAGCTTTATGTGGTCGGTCCGCTTGGGAACGGATTCCCGGACCCTGATCCTCAGTCGCGGCCACTGCTAATCGGCGGCGGAATTGGCCTGGCGCCGGTGCTGGCCTTCGCTGATCAACTTGATCGTGAGAGCGTGGAGTACGACCTTGTGCTCGGCTTTCGGACGGCTGACCATGCCTCCGCGGTTCGCGAGCGGCCGGGCCTGGTCCTCGCGACCGATGACGGTTCGGTCGGGCATCACGGAACAGTCATGGGCCCAGCGGCAGATCTGTTGGCCTCAGGCCAGCGCGAGGTCTACACATGTGGACCGCCACGGATGATGGAAGCTGTTCGGGCGCTCTGTGACGAAGCTCAGGTGGCCTCCTGGCTGGCTCTCGAGTCCCCGATGGCGTGTGGTTTCGGAGCCTGTTTCGGGTGTGCCGTCGAAACTAAGGACGGAATAATCCGGCTCTGTGTTGATGGCCCGGTAATCAGCGGCTCTCGCCTAGTTGGAGTCTCAGCAACCGGAAGAGTGGATGTCTGATGAGTGTCGACTTCTGCGGGATCGAGCTGGCAGGGCCGATTGTCAACGCGTCCGGGACGTGGGATCCGCTTGCAGCCAGACGAGCCTTCGGAGACTCAGCGTTTAACGACTTCCCAATTCACGCCCATGTAACGAAGACGATCACAGTCGCTCCGCGACAGGGCAACCGACCGCCTCGCCTATGGGAGGCACCGACATCGTTGATCAACTCAATAGGGCTTCCCAATAAGGGCATTGACGCCTGGATTGAGCAAGACCTCCCGCAGCTGCGAGAGCTACCGGTGCCTCTGATCGTGAACGTGATGGGCTTCGAAACGAGTGAGCTCGTAGAGCTAGTAAGCCGTGTCTCCGAGCTTGAAGGTGTCGCTGCTATCGAGCTCAATGTGTCCTGTCCCAATGTCGAAACCGGCACGATCATCGGCTCTGACCCGGTTGAGTGCGCGCGTACGGTCGAGGCTGTGCGCCCTCTGACCGAGCTGCCCTTAATCGTGAAAATCACGCCTAATGCCAGTGACCCAGCTGGGGTAGCAGCCGCTGCTGAATCAGCAGGCGTGGACGCAATCTGTCTGATTAACACTCTCCGCGGGATGGCGTTTGAGCCAGGCTCGGACAAACTTTGGTTGGGCGGAGGTACTGGTGGAGTCTCAGGCCCGGCGGTTCACGCTGTCGCGCTGTCCCAAGTTCACTCTGTCACGTCAACTGTGTCGATTCCGGTTATCGGAGTTGGAGGGGTTGACTGTGGGTCCGCGGCACAGAGCATGCTCAAGGCGGGCGCAACATTGGTTGGAGTTGGCACGGAAAGCTTCCGAGACCCCCGCGCCGGCCACCGAATCTGGGCTGAATTACAGGCTCTTCGTTGACTTTCACTTAGTCCTATTTTGCAGGTGTTTTGTCTGGGTTTATGGGGATTTTTGGCTTTCGCCTCGTCAAGTTGCGGTGAGGTCACGCTGCAAACCTGCCTCGGGTATGTAGGATCCGCATCCGCATGACTCTTCAAGGCGACATGACACCTTCCGGCGACGCCACACCAGGCCGCTCGCGCAGTCAAAGGATGGATGCTCTCGCCCTCGCAAATGAGATCCGCGGCAAGCGTGCCCGTCTCAAGCGCGACCTTAAGGCCGGTCGAGTCAAGGTCTTTACTCAGATTGAGGATCCAGCAGAGTGGCTGATGACAGCCAAGGTGCTCGACCTTCTTCTCGCTGTTCCAAAGATCGGTCGCGTCAAGGCCAACAAGGCTCTTGTCCAGTGCCGCATCTCACCGAGTAAGACCGTCGGCGGTCTGTCCGACCGCCAGCGTCGCGAACTCGTAACTCTTCTCTCTCGCTGAGCTAGCCAGTGCCGACACGGCTGGTCGTAATCACAGGACCCTCCGGCGTCGGAAAGGGAACTTTGAAGCGCGAGCTGCTTTCAGCACTCAAGCTTCCCGAGTCCATTTCGGCCACCACCCGATCACCACGGGACGGTGAGCAGGACGGAGTGGATTATCACTTCCTGAGCAGGGAGCAGTTCATTGCCATGCAGGAGTCGGGGACATTCCTGGAGAGCGCCGAGTTCGCCGGGAACCTCTATGGAACGCTCCTCACTGAGGTGACAGGACGCGAGGACGCAGCACGGGGCGTTGTGCTGGAAATCGAGACGCTTGGCGCAGAGCAGGTGAAGGAGAGGGTTCCAGACGCGATCCTGATCTTTATTGCGCCTCCAAGTCGCGACGAACTTCGCCGCCGACTTGAGGGGCGCGGTACGGATAGTCCTGAGCACATTGAGCTTCGGCTCGCTGAAGCGGAGCGTGAACTGGCCCTTCAGGACACCTTCGACACGGTCATCGTGAACGACGATCTAGCCCGCGCTTCTGCCGAGCTCGTCGCCGAAGTGCAATCCCGGCTAGACTGATCCCATGATCAATCCCCGCATGGACGACCTTCACCAGAATGTCGAGAGCAATTACGCCCTCGTCATCGCCGCAGCCAAGCGCGCACGGCAAATCAACGCCTACTACCACGCGCTAGGGGAAGGTAGTTACGAGGAGTACGTTCCGCCGATGGTTCAGACCTCCTCGAACAACCAGCTTACGATCGCACTTGAAGAAATCGCCACGGGCAAGCTCCTCGTTGAGTCGCCCGCTGACGACGCCTGATCCTCTAACCCGCAAGCGGGTTCTTTCGCGATGAAGATTCTGCTTGGTGTTCCGGGTGGGATTGCCGCTTACAAGGCAATTGAGTTCACACGTCTAGCGGTGAAGGCGGGTCACTCCGTTCGAGTGATCCAGACTCCGGCGAGCCTCAGGTTTGTCGGCCGCGCTTCGTTTGCGGCTATCACCGGCGCCCCAGTTCTAGCCTCGGAGTTCGAATCGGATCCCGCCAACGGGGCGTGGCCAGGAGAGGACCCTCGCGGCCACACGCCCATCAGCCACCTTGCGTTGATCGAGGACGCTGACATCTTTGTCGTTGCCCCCGCAACGGCCAACACACTTGCTCGGCTCGCAGCCGGCAGCGCGGAGGATCTTGTGTCTACAAGTGCTCTGGCCGCCACCTGTCCTGTCGTTCTCGCCCCCGCGATGAACAACCTAATGTGGGAGAACGAGGCGACAGTTACGAATGTCGAGACACTCCGTAGCCGGGGATTCGAAGTGCTTGACCCGACGGAGGGCCTGTTGGCGTCCAAGGGGGAGGCGGGTCGTGGCCGACTTGTTGAGCCCGCCGAGTTACTTCGGGCAGCTGAGGGAATCGGGGGGACCGCTTCTGGGTCAAGCCCCGCGCCTCTCGCAGGACTCAAGTTTCTTGTCAGCGCAGGGGGGACGCGTGAGCCGATCGACGAGGTTCGCTATATCGGTAACCGCTCAAGCGGGCGAATGGGAGTGGCGATTGCCGAGGTTGCTGCCCAAATGGGGGCAAGTGTCACCCTCGTAGGTGCCAACCTAAGCGTGAATCCGTCGCCGCCGGTGAATCTCGTCGAGGTTTCGACTGCGGCTCAGATGCATGAAGCGCTTGAGGCAGATTTCAATGGCTGTGACGTTCTCGTGATGGCAGCCGCTGTAGCCGACTTCATTCCCGTTAAGTCAGAGTCGGGAAAGATCGACAAGAGCGATGGGATCCCGGAAATTGAACTCACACCAGCAACTGACATTTTGGCAACTCTTGCTGGGAGTAAAACGGCTTCGCAGACACTGGTTGGCTTCGCGGCTGAACATGGTGCCGCGCTGGAGCGTGCTGAGAGTAAGCGGGTTCGAAAGGGCCTAGACATGGTTGTCTTCAACGACATCAGCGATAAGTCGATTGGGTTTGATTCTTCGGAAAATGAGGTCGTGCTTCTTACAGCGGAGGGGCAGAGCCAGCTTCCGAAGGCCGACAAGCGCGAGGTAGCGCGGGGCATTCTTGCGGCCGTAGCCGAGATGCGAACTAGCTAAGAGGGGAGTGGCTCGTCGGTCACGGTAGCCCGTGCCTGCGCTGCTGTGAGGACGAAGAGCCCCAGTACGCGATCAAGCTGGCGAGCGCTAAGTGAGTCCGGAAGGAGGTCGCAGCAGAGCCAAACCTCGCCTGACTGTGTCTGGCTGAACCGAACAAGATGGATTCTTCGGTTCCACCAAAGAAGATCGGCTTCGCTGATCTGCCCTGGGCCAACTACCTGAGCCTGAACACGGAAAAGTCCATCGCGCACGGCGATTCCAACATCTAGCGGCCACCCTGCGGCCTGCACCGTGAATCCCCACTCGCCTCGGGCTACTTGGCGCACCGGATCGGGCAAAGTTTTCAGGAAGGAATCAACCTCGGCGATTGTCTCGTCGGTTCTCACGCTCCCGACAATAGCCTCAAGCAAGCGGGTGCTACCATAATCGGACAGCTTTAGAGCCGGTTTACCGGTTTGTCGGGTGGAGCGGGCAGATGCCCGCTCTTTCTATCCAAGGGGCTCCATGAGCGAACAAGTGGAACAAGAAATCAGAGAGACGATCGAGGCCAATGCTCCTGCATTGGAAGTGCTTGTCGTTGATTTCCCGGGTTCCGGCAAGGTTCGCGTGTTCATTGACCACGCTGAGGGCGTGACCCTTCAACACTGCGAGCAGGTAACTGAGATCCTTGGCGACATCAGAGAGCGCTACGCCCTCGAAGTTTCGTCACCAGGGCCAGAGCGTCCACTTGTGACACCAGCCCATTTCAAGCGCTACGAAGGTCGTCTTGCCCGCTTGAAACTGCTTGATCCGCTTCCCGAAACAGGGGCGCGGACTGTTAGTGGTGAGATCGTCGAAGCCGACGACGAGACCGTCACCGTTGCCAATGGCGACGAGCGACTCTCACTTCAATATTCGGCCATAGGTCGGGCCAATTTGGTTCCGGCTGCTTAGGAGGAAACAACTCATGTCCAAGGAAATCATCGACGCACTAGAGGCCATTGCTGACGAAAAGGCAATCCCAGTTGACACCCTGATGGGTGCTCTCGAGGCAGCACTTCTCTCTGCTTACAAGAAGGACCCAGACTCAGTCGAATACGCGCGCGTCGAAGTTAACCGCGACAGTGGCGACTTCATCGTCTGGCAGCTGATGATCCCCTCCGACATTCTCCCGCAGGTTCTTAGCGTTCCTGAAGAGACTGACCAGCCGCTGATCGACCCTGAAACAGGCGAGGCTCGTGAGCCTGCAGCCCCTGAGGTGGACTTCGCCAAGGTTGATGAATTCGGTGACAAGATCGGCACTCACAATGTGACTCCCGAGAACTTTGGTCGGATCGCAGCCGTTACCGCCAAGCAGGTTCTTCTCCAACGCGTTCGTGAGGCAGAGCGCGAGCTGACCTTTGACGAGTACAAGGATCGTGTTGGTGAGTTGATCAACGGCGTGATTCAGCAGACAGATAGTCGTTACACCCTTGTTCGTCTGACCGAGACAACCGAAGCTCTCCTTCCACGCTCCGAACAGGTTGAAGGCGAGCGCTATGACAACGCCCAGCGAATCAAGGCGATCATCAAGGAGGTGTCGGCATCTCCTAAGGGACCAAGCATCATCGTTTCGCGCCGTGATCCGAATCTGATCAAGGAGCTGTTCGAGCTCGAGGTGCCTGAGATGGCTGATGGCCTCGTCGAGATCACCGATGTTGCCCGTGAGCCTGGCTACCGATCGAAGATCGCTGTCATCTCACATGCCGACGGTGTTGATCCTGTTGGTGCCTGTGTTGGTCCTCGTGGCAGCCGTGTTCGCATGGTTGTTTCCGAGCTTCGCGGCGAAAAGATCGACATCATTCCGTTCAACGACGAGCCAGCACGCTTCGTTGCTAAGGCGCTGTCGCCGGCACGGGTTCGTGAGGTGCTGGTGGACGACGAGCAGCGCCAGGCCACTGTGATCGTCCCGGATGATCAGCTGGCTCTTGCAATCGGACGCTCAGGTCAGAATGCGCGCCTCGCTGCGCGGCTCACAGGCTGGCGGATCGACATCAAGTCAGAGAGCGACTACGCCCAAGACGCAGTCGATGGTGGGGGAACCCCAGGAGGCGAGGAGCAGGAGGACACGCAAGTTCGCTGCGCCGCTGTTCTTTCAAACGGCCGCCGTTGCCCGAATGCTCCGGTCGAAGGTTCGCGCTACTGCGGACTGGATGCCCACCAGGAGTACGAGCGCATGGGTGGTCAGCCCGCTGCATCGCTCCCACAAGAGGAGCCTGCTGACGAGGTTGAAGTAGAGCAGGTTGAAGCTCCCGAAACCGAAGAGGCTGTAGCGGTTGAGGAGGCTCCTGCTGTCGACGAGGCAGTTGAGACTGAAGTCGCAGAAGAGACTGCAGACGAAGTCGCTGAAGCCGTCGCCGAAGAAATCGAATCTGAGTCGGACCTTGCTGATGACAGCGAAGAGTCCGCACCTGAAGCCTGATGAATCGGACGGTGGTCATCTGGCCACCGTCCTCCATCGCTCAATAGACTGGAGCCGCAATGGCCCGCAAGCGAGTACATGAAATAGCCAAAGAACTTGGCATGACAAGCAAGGACCTTCTGGTCCTTCTCAATGCTGCCGGGATCGAGGCAAAGGCCGCAGCGTCCTCTGTTGAAGAGGCCGACGCTAAGGCCGCACTCGCAAAGGGCAATGCTCCAGCAGAGGCCCCTGCGGCAGCTAAGCCAGTTGCTGCGAAGGAGCCGGTTAAGGCTGCCGCTGCACCAGTGCCCCAAGCTAAGGCGGAGGCTGCGAAGACTCCTGCTCCAGCAGCCACTAGCTCAGAGACAAAGGCAAAGCCAAAGCCAGACGCAGCACCGGCAAAGAAGGCTGCCGCACCGACTCCTCCGAAGGCTCCTGAAGATGGCCAGCGGCCGACGCGTGAAGCTGCGGACCCAAATGCAGCGGGCAAGCGACGTGTTGTCATTGACTCGCAGGCAAACCGACGGCCGGCGCAGGGTGGACCGCCCGGTGCAGGTGGGCCCGGCGGTCGCCGTCCCCGTCGTAAGGGTGGCCGTAGGCGCTCATACGAAGAGGTATTTGGCGACGTAGAGGAAAAGCTTGAGACCCGCAACGCTTCAAGTGATGTGATCAAGGTCAACTCTGGGGCGACTGTTAAGGATGTCGCCGAGTACCTAGGTGTTCCAGTTCCCGATGTCATCAAGCAGCTGATGATGCTCGGTGAAATGGCAACGCTCACTCAGACGCTCACTGATGAGGTCATTGAAGTGCTGGCCGTAGAGCTCAACCGCGAGGTTGAGATCGTTCATGCTGATGAGGAAGAGATCGTGCTCCCGGATCACGACGATCAGGAAGGCGACCTCAAGGCCCGACCACCGGTCGTGACTGTGATGGGGCACGTCGATCACGGCAAGACCTCGCTGCTTGATGCGATTCGCTCAACGGAGGTTGCCGCAGGCGAGGCCGGAGGCATCACCCAACACATCGGCGCATACCAAGTTCATGTAGACAACCGGCTCGTCACATTCCTAGACACACCTGGTCACCAAGCCTTCACGGCTATGCGTGCCCGCGGTGCCCAAGTCACCGACATCGCTGTGATCGTTGTTGCGGCTGACGATGGGGTCAAGCCCCAGACCGTTGAAGCTATTGACCACGCTAAGGCCGCCGGAGTGCCGATGCTCGTCGCTCTAAACAAGATTGACAAGGAAGGCGCCCAACCCGACCGAGTTAAGGGTGAGATGGCGGAGATTGGCCTGCAGCCTGTCGACTGGGGTGGCCAGACCGAATTCTGCTCAGTCTCAGCCAAGAGTGGGGAGGGGCTTGAAGAGCTCCTCGAGACTCTCGTTGTTATGGCCGACCTTGAGGAGCTGAAGGCCAATCCAGACACGGACGCCTCAGGCACCGTTATCGAGTCGCGCCTAGATCCAGGTAGGGGAGCCGTTGTCAGCATCCTTGTCCAGCGCGGAACGCTCAAGATCGGTGATCCACTCGCCGCAGGCGGTCACTGGGGTCGCGTGCGTGCGATGCATGACCACACTGGAGCCAGGGTTGAGACCGCTACTCCTGGTGAACCGGTAGAGGTGCTCGGGTTTGACTCGGTTCCAGACGCCGGGGAGTTTGTACGGGTATTTGAAAGTGACCGTGCGGCCCGAGAGTCAGCCAAGGAGAAGGCGCACCGCCTTAAGACAGAGGCGCTTGCCCGTCGCACCGGCCGCCGTATCTCCCTTGAAGATCTCTTTGTCAGTGGAATTCAGGAGCTCAACCTTGTCCTCAAGGCTGATGTGGCTGGATCGATCGAGGCCATCGAGGACGAAATTGCGAAGCTTCCGCAGTCCGAAGTCGCTGTTCGCGTAATTCACAGTGCGGTCGGCGGGATTAACGAGTCCGACGTCATGCTGGCCGCCGCCTCTGGCGCAGTGGTCCTTGGGTTCAATGTCCGGCCGGTTGGCGATGCGCGGTTGGTTGCTGACCGCGAGGGCATTGAGGTAAGGAGCTACTCGGTTATCTATCGCGTTCTCGAAGACCTCCGTGGGGCAATGGGCGGCATGCTCGCGCCTGACGAAGTTGAACAAGCGACCGGCACAGCCGAGGTCCGGCAGATATTCAAGGCCTCGAAGATCGGCACCATTGCTGGCTCGTATGTCGTTTCCGGCAAGCTCGAGCGCGGTACTAAGGCGCGGCTTGTTCGTAACGGACTCGTGGTCTACGACGGAATCATCGACACACTTCGCCGGTTCAACGACGACGCACGCGAGGTTCTTGAGAACTTTGAGTGCGGTGTCGTCCTCAAGGACTACGCCGATGTCAAGGAAGGCGATGTAATTGAGGCCTACGAAACTAAGCATGTGGAGCGAGAGCTCTCCTGAGCCTCGCAACCACTGAGCACAGGGTCACCATGACTGGGTCGCGCATGAGGCGGGTTGACGAAGCCATCCGGGAGGTTCTCGGACAGGCCATCGTGGATGAGATCCAAGATCCGCGGCTGGGCTTCGTAACCGTGACCGGGGTCGACACCAGCCCAGATCTAAAGCATTCGAAGGTCTATGTGAGCGTGCTTGGTGACGAGGATGCGACCAACGATTCGCTTGACGCTCTTCAATCGGCACATGGCCGGCTGCAGTCTGCGCTTGCTGGTCAGTTGCGACTCAAGCACACGCCCGAGCTTCGCTTTCTCTATGACGATTCCGTTGACCGAGGCATGAGGGTTGATGCGATTCTTGAGCACGAGGAAGAGGATGCCGAATGAGCGCGACTCTTGCCGAAGTAGCAGCCGCTCTCCGTAACGAAGCTCCTCTCGTTTTGCTCACCCACGAGCACCCGGATGGCGACGCCATCGGCTCGCTCATCGGACTCCACAGGGTGCTGCTTGCAGCTGGGATCGAATCCTCGGTCTACATCAACCCAGATGACCAGCCAGCCTCCGAATACAGGTTCCTCGTCCCATCCGAGCGGGTCATTGATGAGGTTTCGGGCGATTTAGACTCATCGACGCTGGTCATCCTGGACAGCGGCAACCTTGAGCGCTCAGCGGTGGGTGAGGCTGGAGGAGCGGCCAAGCTCATCATCAACATTGATCACCACCACGACAACACACGCTTCGGTGGTCTCAACCACGTCAACGCTGACGCTTCATGCACAGCCGAAATCGTTTGGAGCCTGGCCAAAGAGCTAGGAGCCGAGCTAGACGAAACTGCTGCCAAGGCCCTCTACATCGGTCTCGTCACTGACACAGGCCGCTTCATGTATTCGAACACTGGTGGAGCCGCACATCAGATGGC
>CALJKH010000045.1 GCA_937973575.1 uncultured Solirubrobacterales bacterium
TTCTTTGGTGCGTTGACTACTGAGGGGGCCACAAAACAGAACCCTGCCGAGCTTCTGTCGGCTCCACGACGTAACCGACATCTGCCTGATGTTTTGCGGCGAGACGAGATCGTCGCTCTGCTCGAGCGCATTCCAGCAGTGACGGCGCTTGACCTTCGTGATCGGGCCATCTTCGAAACCGCCTATGCGGGAGGCCTGCGCGCAGCAGAGCTCGTTGATCTCAATGTTGAGTCTCTCCAATTCGACGATGAATCTGTGCGGGTTGAGGGGAAGGGAGGGAAGACGCGCATCGTGCCCCTTGGAGAGCCCGCATTTAGAGCCTTAACCGCTTGGCTTGAGCGTGGGCGTGGCGGCATCGCTGAGCCGGACGAGAGCGCGCTATTTGTCTCTAGGACCGGAAGGCGGCTCTCGACATCAGATGTGCGACGACGCCTGAACGGTTGGGTAGCGAAGGCTGGTCTGCCGCCCGGGACGCACCCTCACGCACTCAGGCACTCATTCGCGACACATCTTCTGGAGGGTGGCGCTGATCTTCGAGCGATCCAGGAGCTGCTGGGCCACTCATCAATCTCCACGACCCAGATTTACACGCGAGTTGAAGCCGAACGCCTTCGAAGTGCCTATAACTCCGCCCATCCGCGCGCATAATCGGTACCCGTCGTTCGCTCAATAGGAGAGCGCTGGCGCGCTGGTAGCCTCGCTAGCGATGACTGAGAGACGCCGTATCAGGACAAACACGGAAACCCAGATCTGCGGTTTCTGCAACCGTGGACTGCTGGGTGGAGAACGCAGCGATGTCTTCCACGCCGGTGGCGAGTCACGGTTGGCCTGCGAACTTTGCCAAACAGCTGCCCTTAGGTCAGGGTGGCGGCGCGAGGTATCGGCCGATAGCGGACTCCAGCACCCCACATCGCCCGATCGGGGGAGGCTTCTGGACCGTCTTCGTGGTCGGCAGGCACGCCCGACCGTTACGCCTGACCCACTTGCTCGACGTGATGAGCCGAGGATCTTGGCTGAACCCACTGGAACCATTGGTCGTGTGCGAACTGCCGTCACTGCCTTCAACGGGAGCGAACATCACAAGACGATAAGTGGGGTAGCTCACTCCCTAGGTGATCCAATCCTCACGGCGGTTGATCTTGAGGAGGCCGGGGTAGACATCGTCGCTGGCTGGGACCTTTGCTGGTATCGCTGGCGAGTCGAGCTCGATCACGGTTCGACCAGTGTTAGCGAGGCAGGGCGTGGCTATGACCTCAATGAGCTTGGTGAGGCACTTCGGGTTGGGAATCTGAGCCTCGATTCCGATGGACAAGTGAAGGCCCCTTGAGACTCGTAATCCATTGTGACGGTGGTTCTCGAGGTAATCCGGGCCCTGCTGGTATCGGCGTTGTAATTGCTGACGATCAAGGCGAGCTGATCGATGAAATCGGTGAGCGCATCGGCGATGCAACCAACAATGTCGCTGAATACAGAGCTGTCATTCGTGGGCTGGAGCGAGCTGTTGAGCTTGAGGCTGAGTTCGTCTCGCTGATAGGTGACTCAGAGCTTGTTGCTAAACAGATCACCGGTGCTTACAAGGTCAAGCATCAGGACATGAAGCCACTTCACGCTGAGGTCAAGGCGCTGCTTGGGGAAGTGGGAGGCTGGGAAATCTCAACAGTCCCACGCGCTCAGAACTCTCACGCCGATCGTCTCGTAAACGAAGCTCTCGATCACATTCGCTGAGTTGGAAAGAGAAAACCCCGCTTCCGCGGGGCTTTCGATTTAAAGCGGATGAAGGGACTCGAACCCTCGACCTTCTGCATGGCAAGCAGACGCTCTAGCCAACTGAGCTACATCCGCGAGTGCTTTAGAGGATACACCGGAGATGCAGAAATCGCAGCGTGCGACCTTCGAGCTCCACTGCCTCACGCGAGTTCGACCTGCTTTGATTGACCCAAGGTGATTAAGAGCCTGACAGCCCGAGCCGCAGCCAAGCCAGCGGTCACGCTCATCTTCATCACGGTTCTCGGCCTGATGCTGCGTGTCATTGGTAGGGATCAAGGCTTGTTTCAGGACGAGTTCTTCACTGTCGCGGATGTTCAACAGAGCAGCATCTCGGGTGTATGGCACCAGCTCGTGCACGGGCCAGAAGTCACGCCTCCTCTCTACTTCACGCTGCTCTGGCCCTTCGCGCAGACCGGAGCACCGAGCTTCTGGTGGATGGTCCCATCCCTACTGGCGGGGCTCGCAGTCATTCCTGCCGTATATCTGCTCGCACGTCGCATAGGAGGCGCCGGGGCTGGCCTAGTCGCCGCGCTGCTGGTGGCCGTGGCCCCGAGCTTCCTCGTTTATTCGAATGAGCTAAGGCCATACATGCTGCTCATGCTTCTCCTAGTTGTCTCAACGCTTGCTCTCCTAGAGGCAGCTAGCGGAAAGGGGCGGTGGTGGTGGGTGTTGTACGCAGCGGCCGGCAGCTTGGCGCTGTGGACTCATTACACCGCCGCATTTGTCCTAGGTCCGCAGGCCTTCGTTGCCTTGCTGCTCTTCACCAAGCAGAGGAGGGGCATCCTCCTCGCCAACCTCGCGACTGGACTGGCATTCACACCCTGGCTCCCGTTTGTTGAGGAGAAGGCGTCAATGTCCTGGTACCCAAAGCCTCGCTTGGCGAACTCGATAGTTCTTTTCAGGACTTTCCCTGGAGAGCAGTTCATGCCCAGCACTCCGGACGCGGCGATTGGCTTCTTCAAAGGCCAGTTCCTACTGCTCTATCTCTTCTGGATCCTCGGTGGCCTTCTGTTGTGGGCTGCGTTTCGGTCGACGCGCGCTGGCTCTCGTCCGAACAAGGACCTGCTCCTGATAGCTGCTGCAGGTGCTGGCATGCCCTTGGGTGTCGCAGTGAACTCGATCGTTAGCAACTACGGGATGTTCACTCCGCGACACATTTTCGCCTTTGCTGCCTACGCAGCTGTCCTTCTGGGATGGGCGACAGTCAAGGCACAAGGGAGACTTCGTGTCGCCCTTGTACTCCCGATGGCTTTGATTCTCGGCCTAGGGGTCGCGCTGCACTTCACGGATGCTGCCGACAAGCCGCCTTATTGGGAAGCTGCACAGCTAGTTGGCCAGAAGGTGGAGAGGGGAGATCTCGTTCTTGACGCTCTACCGGGCCTCGGTCGTCGGTTCGCGACCCCGTATCGGCTGCAGTCGAGTCACGGGACCGTCGTAAAGGTCGAGAAATTTGAGGCGGTACACGTGATCACAACGGGTTCCAGCAAGGGTGATGTTTGGCTCGTTGCGTCACCCCGACTCAATCGGGCAGCGTTAGCGGCGCTTAAGTCCTTGAGGAGGCACGACTACGGAGTACGCCAACGCTGGGTATTTAGAGGTGTCGCGCGAGTCATTGTCATCAAACTGGCTCGCCCTAAGTGATGAAAGAGGCGACGACCGGAGTCGAACCGGTGTACACGGCTTTGCAGGCCGCTGCGTAGCCACTCCGCCACGTCGCCAAGACAGAGAGCAAGCCTAGCGGCCGAAGCTGGAATCAGTCGGGCGAGAGGTCTAATTGCGGCTGTCCTGCCGCGGGTCGCCTTAGCCACCGAGTCGCAAGGTCGGTGGTAACCTTCTCTCTCCCAGGGCGATTAGCTCAGCTGGGAGAGCACCGCCTCGACAAGGCGGGGGTCGCTGGTTCGAGCCCAGCATCGCCCATTTCTTTGTGCATCACCTTCTATGACTGAAGAGCAGCAACTTTGCCCAGAGTGCTCAAGTGAGCACAACTACGAGCGCGACTCGTTCTTGGTCTGTTCGATGTGTGCTCATGAGTGGTCTCCCTCGGAGCCAGCGCCTTTGGAGATGCGCGAAGGCACCATCAAGGACTCGGTCGGCAATGTCCTCAGTGACGGAGATACCGTGACCGTTGTGAAGGATTTGAAGGTCAAGGGGAGCTCGCAACCGATCAAGGTCGGGACAAAAGTGCGGAACATCCGTCTCGTCCAGGGAGTCGGCGATCACGACATTGACTGCAAAATTGATGGGTTCGGACCCATGCAACTCAAGTCAAGCGTCGTCAAGAAGGCCTAGTTACTGCTGACGGAGTCCTTTGAGCTAGCTTCGTTTCAGGCGTTAGCGAAGGCTGAATCCCTCAGCCTCGTCTAGGTGAATCGGCTTGCCAGTGACTGGCTCACCAGAGTCAATCCACGCGAGCAGGGATTGGTCGCCTGTCCCGCGTAAGGCTCGTCGCCCGTCCGGCAGAAGAGCCGTGATCAAGCCGAGTGCTGGACTGCCGTCCCGGTCGTAGATGACAGTCGCTGCCTCCGCTGTTGCAGGGCCAAGTCCCGCACCGCTCGCGACCTCACGGCTCGGCGCGACCTCGGGGGTCGTGATCTGGCCCGCGTACGGAATCTCAGGTGGTTCAGATCCATAGATTCCAACAGCGTTCTTGGTCAGGTACCAACCAACTGCGGTAACCATTCCTTGGCCTCCGGTCTCGCGCAGGGCCTCAACTGTTGCTGTAACGGATTGCAGGACATATCCGTTGCCGGGGCCGCCGCCGAAGGCAAGCCCGCCAGTGAGCGTTGGTTCACGTGGGTCTGTCAGTGGGTCAAGTCCAAGCTCGCCGCAGGCGATCTCAACAGCTGACGGAAAGCAGGAATAGATGTCGAGCGTGGCGAGGCGCGCAGTGGTTGTTGATGCTTGCCCAAGTGCGTCACACGCCGCTTTGCCAATCGCGGGGCTTCGGGCTAGGTCGCCGCGTTCCGAGAAGTTCCACGACTCGGTCGCGTGGGCAGAACCCTGTACATAGATCCGCTGCGACTTGGCTATCCCCAACTCATTCGCGACCGATTCCGAAACCAGGATCACGGCAGCGGCCTGGTCAGTTTGGATGTTGGCATTCATTGACTTCGTGTACGGAAGGCTGACCATTCGATTCGAAGCGGTGGGAGTAGCGATCTCGTCTGCTGTGAGGCCAACCGGGCCCCATGCGTGCGGGTTACGGCTGGCCACATCCGCGAACCGGGCTTGCATTGATCCCAGCCTGCTAGCGAGGTCGTCTCGATTCCCACCCTTCTTCGCCCAGAGAGCGTGTTCAAAGATGGGGTAGACCATGATCGGAGCGACGAAGCCCACAGCCATCTCTTCTTCCGAATTACCCCAGCGGTCGACTCCGAAGACCTCGTGTGGCCGAGAATCGGGTTGCGAATCTACCCAGCCAGTGTCGGTACCAGCGCTGTTGTGCTTCGACCAGGTCTTCATCGCTTCACCACCGACGATTCCGACTGCGTCAAGGTCGCCGGCTGCGATCCGTCCTGCCAGTTCACCGATGACCGCTTGCGGGGTGTCCCCGCCGTTACAGGTGTGCATCCGCTGAGGTGGGTCTATTCCCAACCGGTCTGCGACTAGGCGAGCGGGGTCCGCATGTTCGGCTGAGATGTATTTGACGACGCAGAGCGCGTCGAGTCGCTCAAGAAGGGCTGAGCCGGCGCCGCTGTCCGCTGCTGCCTGATTCAGGACAGTTGCAAACATTTCGACCGGGCCGGGGCAGTCGTCCTTCCAAGTTCGCTGTGAGACTCCGGCAAGGAGAGGTTCGTTCGGCTCGGTAGGGCGGTTTGTCATAGGCGGGATGCTAGGCGGAGACGAGGTCAAGCGGCAGGCGCTTTCTCACCCCCTAGGCTTGAGGAACACCATGGCGACCTCTGAAGGCATACTCGACCGCTTACTCGACAGAACGATTGCGCCGGGGTTCAGTCGGGTTGGCTGGGAATTGCGCAGTAGGGGGTTCGCGCCGCTACCTGATTCGACAGGGCGCCAGATAGTCATCACGGGTGCGAGTACAGGCCTTGGGCGCTCTGCTGCGCGAATGCTCGCTGAAGCTGGGGCCTCGGTCACGATGGTGTCGCGAAGTCGTGAGCGCGCCGCGGAAGCAATCGCTGAAGTGACCCAAGGTGCAGCTGGCGGCACAGTTGACTTTGTAGAGGCCGACATGTCGGACCTAGCTTCCGTCCGTGAGCTTGCCAAGGACCTGAACGCAGTGCATCCCAAATTGGATGCCTTGGTTTTAAACGCCGGCGTTCTCCTCCACGAGCGGACCATTACCCCCGACGGGATCGAGCTGGCTTGGGCAACCAATGTCGTCGGGCCGTTCCTGCTTGAGCAGCTATTGCTGCCGAACTTGGAGGCTGCCCATGGGCGCGTAGTGATGGTTACCTCTGGCGGTGCCTACAGCGAAGGACTTGCTTTGCCGGCGGTTGACTTGGATGGTGATTCCTATGACGGGCCAGCTGTCTACGCAAGAACGAAGCGAGCTCAAATTGCGCTCGCTGAGCTTCAGTCAGCTGAGCTGGCCGAGGTAGGGGTGACGGTTCACGCCGTCCATCCAGGTTGGGCCGACACGCCTGGCGTTCAGCAATCCCTCCCAACCTTCAGGAAGTTCACTAGGCCCTTTCTTCGCACCGCGGATCAAGGAGCCGACTCGATCGCTTGGCTGGCTATCGCTGATGACCCGGTTGGTTCCCCTGGGCTTCTTTGGCACGACCGAGCACCGCGCCCGCGAAATCGGATCCCGGGTCAGCGAGAGAGTGCGGCAGAGCGTGCAGAACTTCAGCAGGAACTGCGAAGACTTTCTGGCCTGACAAGCGAATAGCCGCCGCCCGGTTAGCATCCCCTCCATGACAACAGTCACTCTGCCTGACGGCAAGGAACTTCAGCTTGAATCCGGAGCGACCGGAGCAGACGCTGCTGCCGCGATTGGACCCGGCCTCGCAAAGGCAGCCTTGGCGATTACTGCCAACGGGGAAGTCCTAGACCTCGCGCGCGAGCTCCCGGATGGCGCTGCGATCTCGATCATCACTGAGAAGAGCGATGAGGCCCTCGACCTAATCCGCCATGACGCGGCTCATGTCCTCGCCACTGCCGTGATCTCGCTCTACCCGGGCACCAAGGTTTCGATTGGTCCAGCGATCGACAACGGCTTCTACTACGACTTTGAGTTCCCAGAGGGCGTAACGATCTCGGATGGCGATCTACCCGCGATCGAGAAGCGGATGAAGGAACACATCAAGGCCGCTGAGGTCTTCGAGCGATCAGACATCAGCGTTGAGGAGGCATTGGAGCGTTTCCGCTCGCTCGGTGAGGACTACAAGGTTGAGCTGATCGAAGACCTGATCACCAACGAGGGGGCAACCACTGTCTCTCTCTACCGAAACGGGGAATTCACCGATCTCTGCCGCGGGCCCCACGCCCCGTCGACCGATCGAATCAAGGCAGTTGCACTCCAATCAGTTGCCGGTGCCTACTGGCGGGGCGACAGCAATCGAAAGATGCTGACTCGCATTTATGGAACGGCCTTCCTGTCGAAGAAGGACCTTGAGGAACATCTTGTGTTGCTCGAAGAAGCCAAGGCCCGGGATCACCGCAAGCTTGGCCGCGAGCTTGGTCTGTTCAAGTTCAGTGAGGTTTCGCCCGGTTCGGCATTTTGGCTTCCGAAGGGGACCAAGTTGTTCAACGAGCTTGTTTCTCTGAGTCGAGAGATGGGGGAGCCGCGCGGCTACACGGAGGTCAAGACCCCGTTGCTCTATGACTCTGAGCTCTGGAAGACCTCTGGGCATTGGGACAAGTACCGCCAGAACATGTTCCTCACGGAGACTGAGGATCGTTCGATGGGCGTTAAGCCGATGAACTGCCCAGGGCACGCGCACCTCTTTGGCTCCCAGCAATGGTCCTACAAGGACCTGCCCGTTCGCTACTCGGAGCCGGGCCTGTTGCACCGCAACGAGCCGTCAGGAACGCTGCACGGTCTTCTCCGCGTTCGGCATTTCTGTCAGGACGATGCGCACGTTTTCTGCAGCGACGATCAGGTTCAGGAAGAGGTTGCGGCCTGCCTCGAGTTCGCTTTCGCCACGTACAAGCTGTTTGGCCTGGAAGCGAAGCTCGAGCTATCCACTAGGCCAGAGCAGCGAGTTGGCGACGACGAGCTTTGGGACCGGGCGGAAGGTGCACTTCGAACCGCGCTTGACGAAGGTGGCTGGGAGTACACAGTCAATGAGGGGGATGGTGCGTTCTACGGCCCGAAGATTGACCTCCACATCACGGATTCGCTTAACCGCTCGTGGCAGTTGGGGACAGTCCAGCTCGACTATTCGATGCCAGAGCGTTTCAACCTGACCTACACAGGTGCTGACAATGCTGACCATCGGCCGGTGATGATCCACCGCGCGCTGATGGGGTCATATGAGCGCTTTGTTGGAATCCTTCTCGAGCACTCCGCGGGGGATCTCCCATTCTGGCTAGCTCCAACTCAAGTGCAGGTGCTCCCAGTTGCAGACCGGCATGCCGAGCATGCTGAGGCTGTCGCCGCCGAGCTTCGCGCTGCAGGCCTTCGGGTTGAAGCGGACACTCGGTCTGAGTCGATTGGCCGGCGCATCCGCGAAGCCGAGCTGGCCAAGACTCCAGTGATGCTGGTCGTTGGGGACCGCGAAATCGAGACTGGCGATGTGTCGGTGAGGGAGCGAGGCGTGGGCGACGAAGGCAGCGAATCGGTTGCTTCACTGGCCGCGCGTCTTGCGGCCCGCGCATCCGATCGCTCCGCATGATGCCGACTCGCTGTTATGCTCAAAGAGTTGAAGCACCTGACGCAAGAAATGCACACATCCGAGTGACCTCCGGTCAACACGCCTAGTGGCTGTCCCTAAGAGGTTCGACCGTCGTCTCCCAGATCGGGACGAGACTCGGATTAATGAGCGCATTCGTGTGCCTGAGGTTCGCCTTATCGGGCCTGACGGCGAGCAGGTAGGAGTTCTTAAGACTCCAGACGCTCTCGCATTCGCGCAGGACCACGATCTTGACCTGGTTGAGGTAGCTCCGGATTCGAAGCCTCCTGTTTGCCGCGTACTTGATTACTCGAAGTACAAGTACGAGCAGGCACAGAAGGTAAAGGCTGCCCGCAAGCACCAGCAAACAATCGTGGTTCGCGAGATCAAGTTCCGTCCCAAGATTGCTCAGCACGACTACGACACCAAGGTTGGACACGTCAAGCGTTTCCTCCGTCACAAGGACAAGGTCAAGATCACGATCATGTTCCGTGGGCGTGAGATGGCTCACCCTGACCGTGGCCGTGACCTCCTGAATCGGATCGCCGAGGAGCTCGTTGAGCTCGCCGTCGTCGAGCAGTCGCCACTTCAGGACGGACGCAACATGACCATGATGATTGCGCCTTCAAAGGGTTTGCTTGCCGAGCTCGCTAACGCTGATCAAAACGGCAAGGCTGAGCCAGCTGAGGAGCCTGCTCCAGCAGCTCCAGTCGAAGAAACTGCACCTCCGGCTGCAACGGAAGAGCCCGTTGCGTCCGATTCTGATTGACTAGGGACTGCACATGCCCAAGATGAAGTCACATTCCGGCTCTAAGAAGAGGTTCAAGCTCACTGCCAGCGGCAAGGTTCGCGGTCGGCACGCTAACAAGAGCCACATTCTTGAGAAGAAGTCCCAGAAGCGCAAGCGCCACCTCGGGACCGATGCCGTGATTTCTGACAGCGATGCTCCACGGATCAAGCGGATGCTTGGAGGTAACGGACGATGAGCCGCGTTAAGCGTTCAGTCCATGCCAAGAAGAAGCGTCGCGAAGTTCTTGAGCGGACAAAGGGTTTCCGTGGAGAGGCCAACTCGCACTACAAGAGCGCGAAGGAAGCCCTCCTTAAGGCTGATACCTACCAATACCGTGACC
>CALJKH010000046.1 GCA_937973575.1 uncultured Solirubrobacterales bacterium
GGGACGCTTTACACATTCCAGGTTCGCGCAGTCAACACAGTTGGAGCTGGCCCCTGGTCGGCGCTAACAGATCCGCCGCTCGCGCCAGTCAAGCCCGCTCGTAAGAAGACGAAGCTGACAAAGGCCTCTGCAATCCGTGCAGTTTCGAGGAGCGTGGCTGGCCTTGCTCGCGCAGCTGGCTCGCTCCCGCCGGCCCAAGGCCCTTCAGCTCAGGCCTCAGCGCGGGCCCATCAGGCCAAGCCAAAGAAGCCAGCTCCCCCTGCCGCGCCTACAGCGGTGACAGTCAGCCAGACTGTTTCGGCCGGCACATTCCCTAACAACGGTGCCATCAAGGTCAGCTGGGTTGCTCCAAAGGTTGCTGGTACCACGCCAATTACTAGCTACCTAGTGACAGCTACTCAGGTTGGCGAGACAGGGGTCAAGACCTGCACCTCTGCTGCAACCGTTTTCAACTGTGTCGTCGACGGCATGAAGAAGCTTCCCAACGAGTCCGTCTACGTAACTGTGCAGGCGATCAACTCTGTTGGCAAGGGGGCTGCTGGAAAGGCTCCATCCAAGTTCAACTTCAATGTTGCATGTGTTGAGTACTCATCTCAGCCCAAGTGCATCTTCACAATCAGGGTCAAGTCGATCCTTCGTATGACAGGCCGCAAGACTGAACCTGCCGACCAAGCAGGGCAGAAGTGGCGCGTTGTCTGCGGTTACACGCCGACCGTGGCCTACACCACGATCAAGATCAAGAACCCAAGGTTCCCGGCTGATCCGACCGCATCACCAACTCTGACCCTCGGCGAGGCACTGAACGGGATTTGCCGCATTGCGCTGATCCAAGTGACGCCTACCCTGACTGTTGCGCAGAAGGCTCTCGTCAAGAAGGGCTATGTCGCACTGGGCTTCAAGGTTGTCGCGCTTCCTGCAAAGGGCTCACGCGAGCGTCCGATTGGCCTTCCTTACGCAATCGCCCGTGTTGAGAGCCCGAACGCATCACCGAAGAATGGTGGCCTCGGACCGGATGGACTTCCGTTCACTTTGAGCAACGGGAAGAAGCTGGATGGCCGCAAGCTGATGGCAGACGCGAACGGTGTCATCACATGGATTGGCGTTGTCAGCAAGGCCGGCTACTACCCAGTCAGCAGCTCTTGGCCTTTCTACAAGCCAGGTAAGACCTTCTTCACCTTCCCCAAGTCGAAGGCAAAGAAGTAGTCCTCAAAGGTTGCCTCTGGCCGCCTGCTGCTCCGTTTCATCGGCTACGGTGAACTGACATGGAAGCACTCCAATGGAACCATCGCCCCACTGGCCTTCGTGCGCCAGCGCTTGTCTGCGCATTTGAGGGTTGGAACGATGCTGGCGACGCAGCCAGCATGGCCGTCAAGTCGCTGATTGATTCCTTTGGAGCCAATGAGTTCGCCCGCATCGACCTTGAGGGGTACCTCGACCTGCGCGAGACTCGCCCGGTGATTCGTCTTGTCGAGGGCGAACTTCGCTCGCTCGAGTGGCCAGCCACCAAGCTTTATGAGGTTTTTGCTCCTCGCGCCCCGCGTGATCTGATCGTCGTAACTGGGCCCGAGCCAGCAATGCAGTGGCGCGACTACTGCACCACACTGCTTGACCTCGCGGAGGCTCTTGGCTGCTCAATGGTGGTCACGCTTGGAGCATTCCTTGCCGACGTTCCCCATACTCGTCCGGTTCCGATTGGAGGGTCAGCAACTGATCCAGCGCTTTCAGAACGCCTCGGTTTGATTCCTTCGAACTACGAAGGTCCTGTTGGGATTACAAGCGCTCTGAACCATGCCTGCCTTAAGTCCGGGATGCCAGCTGTTGGCCTCTGGGCTGCGGTGCCGCACTACATCGCGGCAATGCCAAACCCGAAGGCTGCCCTTGCACTGGTGCGGCGGCTTGAGTCGCTGACCGGCGTGATCGTCGACGCTGAGGTTCTTGAAGCTGACGCAGTCGAGCAGGAGCGTCAGGTTGAGCGCGCAGTCCAGCACGACTCTGATCTGCGCGGCTTCGTCGAGCAGCTTGAAGAGGTTGCAGAGGAAGAGGAGACTGTGCCTGAGGAGGAGATCCCCTCCGGTGACTCAATCGAGCGCGATGTTCAGCGCTTCCTGCGCCAGCGCGACTCTGATTCGCCTGAGGATTAAGGCTTACCGCTCTGCTGCTGGGCAGGCAAGCCGCCAGTCACAGGTGGAGCAGGCCGAGTAGGACGGAGAGGGCTCGAACTCCTGGCTCAGGATCCCCTCAGCGACTTGATGGACGGTTGCTTCCATCTCGTCGCGGTTGACTCCGCCGGGCACTTCGACTCGGTCGTCATCAAGGACATACCAGTAGGACCTCTTGACGGCGTCGAGTTCCCAAGCGTCGCTTGCGCCGATTGAGTAGATCGTCAGCTGAATATCGTCGCGAAGCTCGTCCACTGTCTTTGGGAACGAGGTCTTGTAGTCGATGAGCTCGTACTCGCCGTCCTCGCGCAGGTCAACGCGGTCGACGCGGCCACGGACGGTGTGTGGGCCGATCTTGAAGGCAAACCCTCGCTCAAGCCAGACAGTCTCAGCTTGGCGCTCCCCGTCACGCGCGTAATAGCGCACAAGAGCATCTCGAGCCTTCGTCTTCAGTTGGCGTTCACGCTCACCTTCACCAAGCCCTGACCTTCGCCAAGACCTGTCAAGCAGGTTAAGGAGGTCCTGCTGGCTGCCGCCTTCGCCGCGATGCCAACGCTCAAGTACCTGGTGGACGACGATCCCGAAGCGTTGGGCGATGGTTGGGTCCTGTGGGACACGCATCACGCGCGCAAACTTGTAGCGGAGCGGGCAGGTTCGGTAGGTCTCAAGGTCGCCGGCTGAGAGCGCAAGGCCTTGGCCGTGGCGCGGCAGGAAGGCCTGCAGAGACGGCTCACTGCGGGCTGAGAGGACACGGTCTCGGTCACGGGCCCCTGCGTCGGCGTCGGTAATCCAGTTGTCGAGTCGTGAGGCTTCCAATGCCTCCCGCTGACTCTCGGTTGCCACTGCGCGAAGGCGCTCGTTAACTGATGCCAGCGACTCAGCAGCTGCGTGCCCTTCAGGGCGGCCAGCAAGTGCTGACAGCTTCAGTAGTTCGAGGAACCGCACGACAGCGTGGTCAACCTCATCGCCGGTGTCGAGCTTCAGCTCCAGCATGGAACTACCAGTTGCCTCAATTACCTCAAGCAGCTCGTCGCGCATGATCCGGTAGGTCGCCTCGAGGGACTCTCCGGGCGAGAACAGCTCTGTCTCCCGTTCCTCCCACTCGCCCTCTGCTTCAAGGCGGAGGTCCTCTGCATAAGGGCTTGGGTGAAGTGAATCGCCGCGGGTTCCAGTTCTCGAGTGGCTAAAGACGACCCGAGTCGTTGCGCGCCCTACAGCTGCGCGCAGAAGCTGGCGGCTGATCGTCTCCCCAAGCTTTTCGTTCGCAGCTGGGAGCTCCTCCGGAAGCAGTGGTTCTGGGAGCGGCTCAGCTGCCTGGCGGACCATTGTCCGAGTGCGGCCAGCGTCAAGCCCCGCGATGAAGATGTGGTCCCATTCACGGTCGCGAAGCGAGTCAAGCCCAACGATCTCAACAGCCGGGTAGTCACCCGGTGGCATCGCGATCCCTGTCTCAGACCCGGGGAATCCGGAGCGAGCAATAGCCGTGATGTGCCTCGCGAAGTCACGGGCAGTGGCCTGTGGGTCACGTCGCACATGCGCTGCTGCGATCTCGCCGAACACTGCGAGTGCGCGCAGCCGCTCTGCTGCCTGCGGTGATGCTGAGTAGGCGAGTGATGCGCGCAGTCCAAGTCGCTCGATCAACCTGTGGACGAACAGGTCGGGGCGGAGGACGTCGACAGCCTGGGTGGCGAGTCGGTGGAGCCTGAG
Source organism: uncultured Solirubrobacterales bacterium (assembly GCA_937973575.1). Taxonomy (GTDB): domain Bacteria; phylum Actinomycetota; class Thermoleophilia; order Solirubrobacterales; family Solirubrobacteraceae; genus WLNJ01. Next base: position 3,867 of record CALJKH010000046.1, read on the forward strand.
GAACCCGAACAGCCTGTCACGAGCCTCTGGTGGGACTTGTGGCGATTCGGTCGCAGCGCGAGCACCAGCGACAAGGTCAATCTTCCGCTTGCGCGCGATCTTTGAGCAGCTGGCAATGTCAGCAGCGCCAAGTCCGATCGGTGGGCGTGCAAGGGCTCGAGCGACCGCAGCTCCGTCAGCCGGGTCTACGAGAAGTCGCAGCCAAGCCAGGAGGTCGCGGATCTCGCCGCGCTGGAAGAAAGCCTGCCCAGAGTTGACTCGGTTTGGCATTGCTCGCTCTTCAAGGGCGACTTCAATCGCAGGAGCTTCACGTGTGGGGGACTCAACGACAACGGCAATCCTGTTAGCGGGGACGCCTTCCTTCAGCACGAGCCGCTCCACATCGGCGGCGATCGCCTGAGCTTGCGCCCGCTCGTTGGTCGCTTGCCAAAACTCGCGTTCGGTCGGAGCGCGGTGGATCGTCGTCAGCTCAACAACCTCTGGCTTGGGGTCAAGCGCAAGGAGTGATTCCGTGTGGCTGCTGAAGGCACCGCGAAGGCGGCGTGATCCCTCTGCCGGGTTTGTGATCACAGTCAGGCTGCCCTCGGTCAAGCCGAGGAGTTCCACCAGACGCCACGCTCCATTGTCAAAGTCTTCGACTCCGTCGGCAATGACCTGTTCCCAGTCAGCAGCAAGCTTCTCTCTCAATGCGGGGTTTCGCTCCAGCAGGCCAACTGCGTCACGGACTGCTGCTGGTGCTGACCGAGCGCCGCGCTCGGCCATCAGGCGGTCGTGAGCAAGCCAGACATGCGCGAATTCGAGCTCACGCTCGGCATCGGCAATTGAGTCGTGGCCACTGTCAAGACCTTCAGCCCACTTAAGGAATGAAGGCGAGTCGACCATCTCCTCCTCGAGGCGGTCAATTCGTTCTACGAGCGTCCCAAGCAGGACCATCGGGTCACGGCCAAGGTCGTGGGCTTCCAAGGTGAGGCTGTCAATCGCATCGCCGAGCAGTGCAAGGCGGTCAGCTGCGCTCAGGACCGACACCTCCGGGTAGAGGCCAACTTCCATTCCGGCCCGGGCAAGGATCCTCACCGCAAGACCAGTCACGCCGTGGACTGAGAGCTCCTCCCACGGCAGCGCGAGCTTTTCCTCAAGGCGCGGGCGAAGCAGGTCTGCCTGCATGTCAGTCCGCGTCAGTACGAGGATCTTCTCTGGAGCTAAGCCTTTCGCCACGAGCGATGCGAATCGCTCAACAAGCACGGTCGTACGCCCGCTTCCGGTCGGGCCGGTGACGATAAGTCGAGGACCCCGAAACTCGACAGCTTTTAGCTGCCCGTCGTCAAGATCATGGGCGATTGACTCCACCTCTGGCAGGATAGGGATTAGATGCAGATAAGTGAACCCGATTCCCGCCCCTGGCTTGAAGCCTGCCGCCGAATGGTGGAAGGGATTGAACGAATGCTTACGAGCCTTCCAACCACAGCTGACCGTGCTGTTGTCGTAGGCGATGGTGCTGGCGGCGACCGCACGCTCGTAATTGACGAGGCAGCGGAGCAGATTGTCTTCGACGAACTTCAGAAGCTCGCTGATTCGGGGCTTGCGTTTACAGCAATCGGTGAGGAACGCGGCAGCGTTTCTATGGGTGACGGCGAGCCAACCCTGCTTGTTGTGATTGACCCGATAGACGGCTCGCTTAACGCCAAGCGCGCTGGTGGCCCGTGCGCTCTCTCTGTAGCCGTGGCAAGCGGCCCAACGATTGAGGATGTCTTCTTTGGCTTTGTCCACGACCTTCACTCCGGGGAGGAATGGGTTGCAGAGAGTGGTGGCGGTGCCACCTTGAATGGCAAGCACCTCGACCCTTCGATCCCTGCTCGGTTCCGGGATACGGGCCACTTGGAAGTGATCGGGATTGAATCCTCTGACCCGCGGCGTATTGCTCATGCGGCTGAGCCGTTGACAGATGCCACCTACCGGATCCGTGCGCTCGGGGCCATCGCAGTGACTCTCTGCCAGGTTGCGGCCGGTCGCTACGACGCAATGCTCTCGTTGAAGAAGTGCCGCGAGATCG
>CALJKH010000047.1 GCA_937973575.1 uncultured Solirubrobacterales bacterium
ATCCACGGGGGTGAACCTACTCGGATTCCTAGCGCCGCGAGTCCGGGAACGCCTCGAGCACATCAACTGTGCGGACTGAGGCCTTGCCGTCCCACCCTGCCGGGGCGGAAGCGCTATTCGCTTGGAAATCGGTGATCAACTTTGGGACCTCGCGAATCCGAGCCGGGTCGAGGCCCAGGAGAGTGTTGGTGCCTTGGCTGACGGTGACTGGGCGCTCAGTGTTGTCCCGCAGCGTGAAGCACGGAATGCCAAGAACAGTTGTTTCCTCTTGAACCCCGCCAGAGTCAGTCAGGACGCCCTTGGCCTTCTCGACCAGTCCCATGAACTCGAGGTAGCCGAGTGGCTCAGCAAGGTGCAGGCCAGGCGCGGGGGTGAGGTTCTCCTCGTTCATCCGAATGCGGGTCCTTGGGTGGACTGGGAAGACGACTGGGATCTCAGCTGCCACTTCGTTCAGCGCGGCGATGGCATCGCCAAGCAGCTCGCCATCCACCAATGCAGGGCGGTGGAGAGTCACGAGTAGATAGTCGCCCTCAACCCCAAGAGCCGCGCGCGGGCTGCTTGAGTCAAACCGCTCGCGCAGAGCCAAGAGGCTGTCGATCATCGTGTTACCGACTTCAAAGACATCCAGGGCTGAGCGCCCCTCACGGATTAGGTTTGCCTTTGCCTCTGGAGAGTGGGTGAGGAGGACCTCAGCTACTGCATCTGTGAGTACTCGGTTGGTCTCCTCGGGCATTGTGCGGTCGAAGCTGCGCAGCCCTGCTTCAAGGTGAGCGACTGGGATACCCGTTTTAAGAGCCGTCAGAGTGGCTGCGAGCGTGCTGTTGACATCACCCGGTACAAGCACGAGGTCGGGCCTCTCAGCCTCTAAGACTGGCTCTAAGGCCTGCATGACACCGGCAATCACCTGCGTATGGGTGCCTCCGCTGACCCCGAGCATGTGGTCCGGGGTTCCTACCCCGAGCTGCTCAAAGAAGATCGTGCTCATTGCCTCGTCGTAGTGCTGGCCTGTATGGACCAAGACGGACTCAAGGCCATCGCGTTTGGCGATCTCAGCGACGACAGGGGCAGTCTTTACGAAGTTCGGCCGCGTGCCGACAACGGAGAGGATCTTCATGGCCACGCGTGGAGTCTATGGGCCAAGAAGAAGGGCCCGGCTCTTGAAAAGAACCGGGCCCTCAAACTTCAGGTGGTGATGTGAATCAGCCTAAGGGCTGGTCTACATCATCCCGCTCATGTCGGGCATGCCACCGCCACCGGCGTTCTCATCGGGAATCTCCGCGATGATTGCCTCGGTGGTCAGGATGTTCTTGGCGATCGACGCTGCGTTCTGCAGTGCCGAACGGGTGACCTTGGCTGGGTCAATGACGCCAGCAGCAACGAGATCAACGATCTCGCCGGTGGCTGCATTGAGGCCATGGCCTGCCTTTGCCTTACGCACATCGTTGACGACTACCGAACCCTCAAGGCCGGCGTTCGTGGCGATCTGGCGAAGTGGCTCCTCAAGTGAGCGAAGGATGATGCGAGCACCAGTGCGCTCGTCCTCGTCCTCGATCTTCTCAAGGTCAATTGCCTTGCCAGCTGTCAGGAGTGCTGTGCCGCCACCTGGAACGATGCCCTCTTCGAGAGCAGCGCGGGTTGCCTGCAGAGCGTCCTCGACGCGGTGCTTCTTTTCCTTCATTTCGGTCTCAGTAGCAGCGCCGACCTTTACGACTGCAACGCCACCGGAGAGCTTGGCAAGCCTCTCCTGGAGCTTCTCGCGGTCGAAATCGCTGTCGGTGTTTTCGATCTCGGACTTGATCTGCTTGATCCGGCCCTTGATCGCGTCGCCTGAGCCAGCACCGTCGATGATTGTTGTGGCGTCCTTGCCAACAACAACGCGACGTGCCTGACCGAGCTGAGTTGCCTGAGTGTTCTCAAGCTTGAGTCCCATTTCCTCGGTGATCACTTCGCCACCGGTGAGAACTGCAATGTCCTCAAGCATGCGCTTGCGGCGGTCGCCGAAGCCCGGAGCCTTCACGGCAACGCCGGTGAAGAGGCCACGGAGCTTGTTGACCACGAGAGTCGCAAGGGATTCACCCTCAACGTCCTCAGCGATGATCAGCAGCGGCTTGCCTGCCTGCGATACCTGCTCGATGATCGGAAGGAGGTCCCTGATGGAACCGATCTTCTGATTTGCGATCAGGATGAATGGATCCTCGAGAACAGCTTCCATGCTGTCCTGGTCGGTGACCATGTAGGGCGAGATGTAGCCCTTGTCGAACTGCATGCCCTCGGTGAATTCGAGGTCCATGCCGAACGTCTGGCCTTCTTCGACGTTTACAACGCCGTCCTTGCCGACCTTCTCGATTGCGTCAGCGATTACATCGCCGATCTCCTCATCGCCAGCCGAAATGGTGGCAACGCGGCCGATCTGATCGCGGCCATTAACTTCCTTGCTGGCCTTTTCGATCTGAGCAACAACCTGATTTACGGCATCTTCGATGCCACGCTTCAGTGCGAGTGGGTTAGCGCCGGCAGCAACGTTCTTGAGGCCGGTGCGGACGATTGCCTGAGCAAGCACGGTTGCGGTCGTCGTGCCGTCACCGGCAACGTCGTTGGTTGCAGTTGCAACCTCGCGTACGAGCTGTGCGCCCTGGTTCTCGAAGACGTCCTCAACTTCAACCTCACGGGCGATGGTTACACCGTCGTTGGTGATTGTTGGGGCGCCGAACTTCTTGTCAAGTACTACATAACGGCCCTTAGGACCGAGAGTGACCTTGACTGCGTTTGCGACTGCGTCAACACCGGCTTCAAGAGCCTGACGTGCCTCTGAGTCGAACTTGATTTCCTTATGTGCCATTTGGTTCTGGTCTCCTTATGACTGGACCACGGCCAGCACGTCTGATTCGCGGAGAACGAGGAGATCCTCGCCGTCCACCTTGATCTCGGTGCCGCCGTACTTGCTGTACAGCACCTCGTCGCCTACGGCGACATCGAGCGGAATGCGCTCGCCATCTTCAACACGGCCGTCGCCTACAGCGAGGACCTTGCCAGTTTGCGGCTTCTCCTTGGCAGTGTCGGGGAGGACAAGGCCGCTGGCCGTTGTCTCTTCCTCGTCTACTGCCTGGATGATGAGCCGGTCTCCAAGGGGCTTGAGCTTCATATTCCCTTTTCTCCGTTTCGTCTTGTTTTCGTTGGATTTACAGGCTTTAGCGCTTGGCACTCACCCAATGCGAGTGCCAAACATGGTCTGACTGTAGCGCAAACAGGCCAAATCCCAAGCCCTGACAGGGTGAATTGGCTCACATTTGAGTCTGCCTGACGCAGATCTCAGCGCAATACGGGTAAACCGCTGACTTAAAAGCTAGTTACGAGCGCCACCGATGCCCCGAAGGCGATCCTCAAAATCGCTGCGGCGCTCGATGATTTGGCTGAAGCGAACAACCGTGACGACATCGTCCTCGGTTACTGGCTTGTCGTAGATCTGCACAAGGAAGGCCATCAGGTCTTCAACCCGACGGCACTCAGGGTTGTCGTGCTGAATCTCGTGTGGGGAGAGGTCCTTGATCCGCTTTACATCGACATCGTCGATGACAGCTTCAAAGACTCGCTCACGTGGGGAGTGCTTGAAACCAATGGTCACAAGGACCAGGTCATTGCGCTCGTACTTGTGCGACTTATCGCCAAGGCGAATCGTCCCGGTCTTGCGGCCGTTCCTGAGTTGGTCTGCAAAGACCTGTGAGTAGAAGTTGAGGACCTTCATCGTTATTGCTCCATTGTGCCGTGTTATTGGCCAGTTGCGAGTCGCAGCATGTCGCGCTCGCCCTCAAATGTCAATGCCTGCAGAGCATTTTCGACAGGCATCCACTCAACAGACTCGACCTCATTGTCGTGCTGACTGAAGTCACCACCGGTCTGCTTGAACTCGTAGAAGGTGACCATCTTGTGGATGGACCTACCTGAGCGCCGGTACCAGTAGGTCACATCACCGAGGCTGCGGACTATCTCGCAGTCGAGTCCGGTCTCCTCCCGCACCTCACGTGTCGCAGCCTGCTCTGCAGTCTCACCAGGGTCTAGGTGGCCCTTTGGGAGGGCTAGGGCTTTCTTACCGTTGGCCGTGCGCTTCTTGGGCACGATCACACAGACTGTGCCGTCCTTCAGGACAACGCCACCAGCGGAGTGCTCTTCAGGTGGAGTGTTCTGGGTCACCAGACCCAGCCCTCGAGCGCGGGGGGATCGACAACGATTAGACGACCCCGGCCCTGCTCGACGACACCTGCGCGCGAAAGCTCTGCGAGGAATCGGCTTGCCGATTCACGCGATGTACCAGCAAGCTGCGCAATCTCGGACTGTGTGGCGACGATCTGGGTTGGCCCAGGGCCAGCGCCTTCAGCACGCGCCCGATCGACAAGCTCGCGGATTGCTGCAGCTACTCGTCCTTGGACGGTTTGGAAGGACCGGCGCTCGATGCGCTCGTTGGCAACTCGAAGCCGGCGGGCAAGAGCAGAAGCCAATACGAGGCCAAGCTCTGGGTTAGCCACAACAAGAGCCTTCAGGTCAGAACCGAGGATCGCGAGTGCCTCAACATTGTCCAACGCCTCGACTGTTGCGGAGCGAACCTCAGCGTCGAAGAGGGAGAGCTCGCCAAAGATGTCACCAGGGCCGAAGTTGCCAAGGGTGATCTGACGGCCGTCAGGGTGCTCGCCGATCGCACGGGCGTGACCGCTGCGGATCACGTAACACGACTCGCCTGCGTCACCAGCGTGGAAGATCGCCGTCCCCGATTCGAAGGCGCGCGGAACTGCCACATTGGCAATGTGGGAGAGAGAGTCCTCAGGCAGAGCTGAGAAGAGGCGTGTTGAACCGAGTAGCTCGGCTGCGTCGCTTGTGAATTCAGGTGTCATGCGTATGAAAGGGCGGTTTGGAATAGACGGGGATCGTTACTAATAATCCCATTCACCCCTAGATGTAGAAGTTCCTGCATGCGTTCTGCATCATCCACCGTCCAGACGAACAATTCGCCACCTGCGCCCTTAACCGCCTCGCACATTTCCTCTGTAGCGACACACCAGTGGGCCATCACTGCATCGATCTGGCCCGAGGCAATCTTCTTGGCCGCTTGGCCGGGGAGGACGCGCCTCAAGTACCAGAGCATTGCGATTGCCGGCCCAACTGTCAGCGGGTTCTTTGTCCAGTCACGGCTTGCCTTTGGTACTGACCAGCCCACGCGGATTTCAGGCTCTGCACGCTTGACTACTTCAAGCGACCGCTCATATTGGCTAGACACGAGCGAGCGGCTGTGAAGGCCACGGTCGGCAAGCTCAGCCGCCACACGGCGCTCGTAGCCGGGGATCTTCAAGTCCACATCAAACTCAATGCCTTCGAACTTGCTTGAGGCAAGGTGGTCAAGTGCATCGCTAAGCGACACTGGCTTGCGCGAGTGAATGTCCTCAAGGTCGTGCGCGAGGACAAGCTTTGAGTGCGGGTCACGCGGGACCTCGGGGAGAATGTCGAACTCGATCATGTCGACGCCTGTCTCCAAGGCCGTGTCGAAGCTCTCCAAGGTGTTGCCCGGATACATGGCGTGAGCGCCCTTGTGACCTACTCGGATAAGCCTGTTTCTATTCACACTGTCCACAACACACAGGTTAGGGCGTGGTTGCGGGCGATCCGCCCGAATTTCCTAGCCGAGCTTGCGGCCGTACTGGCGCTCGTAGTACTCGCGGTAGTCGCCAGAGCGGATTGACTCCCACCACTCAGCGTTGTCGCGGTACCAAGAGACAGTGCGCTCCATGCCTTCGTCAAAGCCAGTTTGGGCCTTCCAGCCCAAGCCTTCAAGCTTCGTTGAAGCAAGGGAGTAACGGAAGTCGTGGCCGGGCCGATCGGTGACATGCTCAATCAGGTCCTCGCTGGCACCAGTCGCAGCGATGATCCGCTTGATGACTTCCATGTTGGTGCACTCGTCAGGGCCACCACAGTTGTAGACCTCGCCGGCGCCGCCCTTGTCGAGCACTGCGCCAATGCCGCGTCCAAAGTCCTCAACGAACAGCCAGTTGCGGACTTGCATGCCACTGCCGTAAACGGGGAGCGGGTCACCGTGCATGGCGTTCAAAACCATCAGCGGGATTAGCTTCTCTGGGTACTGGTATGGGCCGTAGTTGTTTGAGCCGCGGGCGATTGATGCCTGCAGGTCAAAGGTGTGGAAGTAGGACTCAACAAGAAGGTCAGCGCCAGTCTTTGTTGCGCTGTAAGGAGATGACGGTTGAAGTGGCGACTCCTCAGTGAAGGAACCCTCCTCAATCGATCCGTAGACCTCGTCGGTTGAAACCTGGACGTAGCGCAGGCCCTTTTCGCGGGCTGCCTCAAGCAATGTGTAGGTGCCTTGGCCGTTCGTTACAACGAACGCGTCAGGCTCGGCGATTGAGCGGTCCACATGAGTCTCGGCTGCGAAGTTGACGATTGCGTCAACACCTTCAACTGCTGCCGCAACTGCCTCAGGGTCCTCGATCGCACCATGGACGAGGCCAAGGTAGCGAGGGTTGCCTTCAAGGTCGGCGAGGTTCTCGCGGCGACCAGCGTAGGTCAGCTTGTCGAGTACTCGAATTTCATCGTCAGTCTCGTTCAGGCGCAAACGCACGAAGTTCGAACCAATAAACCCAGCTCCACCACAGACCAGCAGCTTCATTCCTGTCCTCCATTTGAATTCCGTAAGGAAATGTAGTCGTCTAGCCCCTGTTGCCACTCTGGTAGGCGCGGCGTGTCATCGCGGGTAACCGCAAGAACACTGTTGGCAGGGCGAGGGGCAGGGCGAACAAAGGCGTCCGAAGTTGTCGGAGTGAGGTCGCAGGGAGTCCCAGTGCGCTCGAAGATCTCCTTCGCAAAGCCGTACCAGGATGTCTCTCCAGCGCCGGCACAGTGGTGGATCCCGCCTGCGTTGTCATCAAGGGCGATGTCCAGAAGGGCTTCTGCAAGATGGGCAGTGTTGGTGGGGCAGCCGCGCTGGTCGTCGACGACTGAAACAGCACCGCGGTCGATCGAGAGCTTGATCATCGTTTCAACGAAGTTGTTGCCGCCAACGCCAAACAGCCATGCAGTGCGAACAACAGCATTTGCTGGGTTGGCTGCAAGCACATGCTGATCACCAACAAGCTTGGTGCGGCCATAAGCACTCTGCGGAGCAACAGGATCTGACTCAACCCAAGGTCCGTCTTTGTTTCCGTCAAATACATAGTCGGTTGAGACCTGAACCACGCGCGGACCAGCTTCAGCAAGAACGCGTGGCCCTTCGCCGTTGACAACGAGTGCCTCAGCCTCGTGCTCCTCTGCGCCATCGACATCGGTCCAAGCGGCGCAGTTGATGATCACATCCGGCTGGTGGGAGGCCACTGCCTCGGCGACTTGGACTGCGTCTGCAATGTCGAGCTGAGCCCGGTTAAGGCCGTGGGCTTCGATTCCTCGCGCTTCGGCTGCTCGCAGCACGTCAAGGCCGAGCATTCCGCCCGCGCCCGTCACGAGGATGCCGCTCACGGAAGTCCTACGCTCGAATTGTCTCCGACCATCAAACGATGAGCGCGCGGTTGGCGGTCGTCGCGGGTCACGGAGACATTGCGTCCCAGGAGTGAGGACTCCATACGACCTGGAAGGTCGCGAACCTCACAACCACTCAGGAGGATCGAGTGCTCAATCTCTGCGCGCTCGATAGTGCAGTCCTCAGCAATCGCTGAGTAAGGACCTACATAGCAATCGGTGAGAGTTGTTCCTGCGCCGATGATCGCTGGGCCACGGACAGTTGTGCGCTCAAGTCGTGCACCAGCTTCGATGATCACTGGGCCTTCAACCTGGGAGTCGATCAGCTCGCCCTCGATGCGGGGACTGAGAGCCCCCAAGATCAGGCGGTTGGCCTCAAGCATGTCCTCAAGGCGTCCTGTGTCCTTCCACCAGCCTTGGACGATGTGCGGGTCAACCTTGCCGCCATTGTCAACGATGTATTGGATTGCGTCGGTGATCTCCAGCTCGCCACGAGGGGAGGGCTGGATTGCCTTGGCAGCAGCGTGGATCTGAGGGGTGAACATGTAGACACCAACAAGCGCAAGGTTGCTCTGCGGCTCCGGTGGCTTTTCAACGAGCTTGATGATGCCGCCGTCCGGACCAAGTTCAGCGACGCCGTAGTTCTCAGGGTCGTCAACTTCAGTGAGGAGGATCATTGCGTCACGGCCACCCTCGCGGAACTCGCTTACAAGCTCCTCCATGCCGCCTTGGAGCAGGTTGTCTCCCAAGTACATGACGAAGGGTGAGTCGCCAAGGAACGGCTCAGCGGTGAGCACTGCGTGAGCGAGGCCAAGCGGATCGTCTTGAACGATGTACTCAATTCGCACTCCGAACATGGAGCCGTCGCCAGCGGATTCACGTATTTCGTCGCCAGTCTCCGGGGCGATAATGATCCCGATCTCGTCAATGCCAGCCTTGGCCATTGCCTCGATTCCGTAGAAGAGGACTGGCTTGTTAGCAACCGGCACGAGCTGCTTAGCGCTTGTGTGGGTGATTGGGCGAAGTCGCGTACCGCGACCGCCGGAGAGGATCAGGCCTTTAAGTTTGTCCACAACGCGCTGAAGCCTAAGGGTTCAAAGAGGAACGCGTGTTAACGGGCAGTGTTAATACACGCCGCCGAGCTTCCGGTGGTCCCAAGTGGCTGTTTCCTGTGGGACAAAGTGCAGGGCCACACGCTTGACGGCCTGAGCTTCAACAGCTGCCTTCCCGGCTTCGTCAAGTTGCCCACCAGCGTATTTGCCCATGATCTCAATTCCGAGGGGAAGGACATCGGCAACATCGCTAAGGATTTCGACATTGGTTTTCATCATCACGCCGCGGAGCTGGTCGTAGGTGTCACCAGCTTCGACTTGGATCGTGGCTCGAGCATCACGCTCAAGGTTCTTAACCTTCTGCGACTTGGCGAAGGTCCAAGCCCATACGTGGCCGTCGCGGACGACATACCAAAGGGGCATCAGGTGTGGGAAGCCGTCCTTGCCATTCGTCGCGCAGGTGACGATTGTCTCCTCATTCAGAAAGGCGACGATCTCCTCGTCGCTCATCTGGATTTGACTGCGACGGCTCACTTGGTTGTGGTGCCGGTTGCCTTCTTGGCGGCGGGCTTAGCGGCAGGAGCCTTCTTCGCCGCTGGCTTCTTGGCCCGGGCTGCCGGGGTGGCCTTGCGTGATGTGCCAGCGCGCTTCTTTGGGCGGGCGGTTGCTGCGCCAAGCTCGGTGATTGCACGCAGGACAGCCTTGCGCGCGTCAGCTGGCTCAAGCACTGCGGCGTCACCAGCCTCCTTGAGGATTTCCTTCACGAGCCAATCTGTACCGGCGTACTGAAGCTGGACGATTACTGACCCATCAGCCAGCTCAGCCTCAATCGTCCGTTCCTCGCGTGCCCATCGGGCCCGCTCAGGTGAAACCCAAACGAGTGCTGTGTCGGACTGTGGAACTTCGCCAGTTCGTGGCCAACCCTCGATGCCTTCGGCAGGATCAACTTCAGAGCGTGGCTCAAAGGAGGTGTCAGTGACTTCAGCGGACTTGATGCGGTCCAAGCGGAAGTGGCGCAGGGCATCGCGGTCAAGGTCCCAAGCTGCGACGTACCAACCCTCGCGACCATTGATCAGCGCGTAAGGCTCAACCTGGCGCTTGCTGAACTCGTCCTCGTTCTCCTTGTAGTACTCAAAGGCGAGGATCTTGCGGTCGGCAACTGCTGTGCTCACGACATTGGCGATTCCGCCGTCGTCACCCTGCGGGCCAACTCCAGCAATGTGGAGTCCGTCTTCGACAGGGTCAACACCAAGCGCGGTGACAACCTTTTCGCGGGCTGAAGCGAGTGAGCCCTCAGGAATATGGTCGCCAAGGAGATCGATCGCAGCAACAAGAGCCTTGGCTTCAACTGGAAGGAGGCGGGCTGGTCGGGCGAAGGAGTCACCGTACGGCTCTGGGTCAACCTCGACTTCGTCCCCGTCACGCTCTGCGTAGAGGACATATGAGCCAGCACCAAAGTTGACGATGTTGAGGACGTTGATGTCCTCCTCCAGCTCCTCGTCTGTGACTTGGAGGCGTTCCTTGAGGTCTTCGGCTGAGAGCTTGGCCTGGCGGCGACCAGCATCAATCAGGATTGAGGCGAGAGTTACAAGGCGGGCGAACCGCTCAGGGCGGATTGCTGCCTGCTCCCGCTCGTCATCGTCATTGCTCCGATTAGTAGGAGCTGCCTTACGTGAGGCACGCTTCTTCTTCGCAAGCTGTGGTTCGCCGGTGTGGCGGTCACGAAGGAGTGCAAGTCGCTCGGTGTATGTATCGGCGAGCTCGCCAGGTTCGGCAATAACTGCGTTACCACCGAGGCCAAGAACCCACGAGACCAGTGCTCGAGGCTGGGCGTACTCGGTTGTGAAGATTGTCTTTGTCTTGCTTGGCTTGGTAATCGCACCGGCGTGGCCGAAGTTGCGCTCTACCTGCCAGGCGATCCGCTCGTTGAGCTCGATCTTGGCCTTCAGGTCAGCTTCGCCGAACTGCCATACGGCGCGCTTGGCGTAGAGACGCGGATCAAAGTCCTGTGGGCGCTGGAAGTCGTGCTCTGCCTTTGTGGCGTAGGCAACCTTGCCGCTCATGCGTGAGAGGCGGAAGACGCGAATCGCGTCACGGTCGTGGGCGTGGCCGACGAGGTAGAACTGACCGCCTTGGAAGAGCAGAAGGAAGGGATCAACCGTTCGGGAGCCCTGCTTGTCGCGCTCGATTGTGTAGTAGTCGAAAGTGATCGTCTTGCGGCGGAAGATTGCGGTTTCGATCTTGGCGAGGCGCTGGGAGAGGTCGTGGCCACCAGCTGTTGCAGTGATGCCAAGTGCGACTGTTGACTGCTCTGGGCGGCGGTCAGGCCGGGCGCGTCCCCATGAGAGCTGCTGCAGTGCGAGGCGCAGCGGTTCCGCGTAAGCGAACTCGCCATCAAGCAGAGTCAGGGCTGTCTGAAGTGCCGCCAGCTCACTGTCCGTGAACTCAATTGGGGCGAGGTAGAAGTTCTCTGGCGGAAGGGAGTAGTTCTCCTGCTCGACTTGGCCATCAGCTGGGCGCTCGATCCGAAGGTGGATGCCAAGGGCTTCCAGCTCTGAGCGGTCAGCGTAGAAGCGCCGCGCGAAGGCATCCTCGTTCATCGCGCTATAGCCCTCTACATCTCGCCTGATTTCCATAGCCGTGACTGGCCGGCGCTCGGCCATCAGGTATGAGATGAGGGAGAGCTGACGGATCAGCTTTTCTGTGTCCTTCGCCATGAACAACGAGCATAGTCAGACAGGCTCATTCGGTGACTTCGCGAGGGGCTTGACACCCCGCATATTCCGCCTTTTTGTGGCGAACTTAGGCTGTTTCGGCGCTCGGGAACCACGCTCCGCCGCCAAGGGCGACGTCGTAGTCCGACCAAGCGCTTCCCGGCGCTAAGGACTTCTCAAGGCGATCAAACGACCCAAGCTGTCCTCCGAGGTGGTCCATCATGTGGACCAGAGTGGCTTCGCGGGTGAGAGGTACCACTGGGCTGCCGTGTTCAAGCTTGCCGTGGTGGCTCAGGATGATGTGGCAGAGCCCACGATTCAATGTCACTGGGAATCCGTCAATGCCGTTGATCAAGGTCTTGATTCGGAAGAAGCCAAGGGGGATTTCGCCCTGCAAGCGACCGTCGTCTGTGAAGTCAATTGCGTCTGGATCAGTTGTGTAGGCATCGAGCTTGCCGATGTCATGGAGCAGGGCGCCTGTAACGGCTAGATCTCTGTCGATACCGGGGAAGTTGTCTGCCACGTCGGCGACCGACTGGGCAACGCTGAGGCAGTGCTCAAGCAGGCCGTGTTTGTAGGCCTGGTGGAACCTCTTGGCTGCTGGAGCATCGCGATAGGGCGGCCAAGTCTCCGTGTCCGGCCCAAGGACCATGTCAAGCAGCTGGCGCAGTTGCGGTTGGTTGACGCTTGCGATCAGCGCCCTCAGGTCAGCCTCCATCTTGTCCGCGCCCACAGGTGGGCCATCACGGAGGTCTTCGGGATCAAAGTCTCCCTCGGCAGCCACAACAGCTTCAGCGATCTTGAGGGAACGACCAAAGCGCTCGTGCTCCTCGACCAAGGCTGTGATCTTCAGAGTGGAGCTTGGTGAGTAGAGAGCTTCAAGCTCTGGATTGCTGTCCCAGACATTGGCGCGGATGCTTCCCGTCTTGTCGCCTAGCTCGACGCGCAGGAATGGCTTTCCAGCCTTCGTCTCCCGAGTTTGCACGCCCTTCACTACAAGCACGCCGTCGAAGGTATCTCCGCCTGTTAGGTCTCTGACTGCCATCTCTTGCGACGGTAGAACGGCAGTCGGACGCGCGATTAGGGAACTGTCGCAACATTTCCCCAGTTTGCGTGTTCGAATGAGTATGAAACGCCCGCCAAAAGAAGTAGAGTCCGGACCTTGCTGCCGCTAGGCGGCGGGATGGGGAGATCCAGATGCAGCCACTTTTCGAATACGAAGCGAAGTTCAACGGCGTTCGCACCCGAGTTCTTGAACTCGAAGGCGAGGGGACCCCGCTCGTCCTCGTGCACGGTTGGGCCGATTCGGCTGACACTTGGCGCCACACCCTCGCGGCGCTGGGTAAGGCGGACCGCGCAGCAATCGCAATTGACCTGCCTGGCTTTGGCAAGGCTGACCCTCTGGGGGATGGGCTGATCCTTCCTCAGTACGACGACTTCCTGCAGGGCGTCGCCAAATCAGTTGGACCAGGCGCGATCTTCGTCGGTAACTCGCTCGGAGGCTGTGCGTCAATGAGGTTGGCTGAACGCAACCGTCGCCTCGGCGGCGTCGTGTCGGTAGCTCCTGCCGGCCTCAGCATGGCGCGCTGGTTCAGCATCATCGACCGGGACCCTGCAATCAGGCGGATCATGTCCCTGCCGCTGCCAATGCCAGCTGGCGCAGTCCGATCTGTTGTTGGTCGCACCTACCAAACGCTTGCCTTCGCGAAGCCGGACACAGTCGACTCCAACGTCACTCGTTCATTCACCAGCCATATCCCCGACAGGCGGGCAGTCGCAGCTCTCCTTGCCAACGGAAAGCGCCTTCTGCCAGAGCTGAAGGATCCGTTTGAACTGGAGAGGATCAGCACACGGTTGATGCTCGTCTGGGGTACTGCCGACCGGATGGTCTACCGCAAGGGAGCCGGCAAGGTCCTCGAGACCGTTCCAGGGTCAAGCTTGGAAGTACTTGAGGGATGCGGCCACTGCCCCCAGATCGAGGAGCCATCGCGGTTCGCCGACCTGGTGCTCGACTTCTCTGCAGTCGAACCGGCACTGCGGGCAGCCTAGGTCGCCGCACGGCTTCGCCCTAAGAGGGCAGCCAAACGCGCCATAGGTAAATGTGATCCGTACAGGAAGAGCATGCGCCTACCGCCAACACCAGAAGAGCTAAGTAAGGCAGCGGTCAACACCTTCGACCGGCTGTCCCGTGGCCACCTTGCCGACTTGCGCGAGATGCCACGCGCAGTCGTTGACGAGGGCCCGCAGCGGACCGTCTACCGCTATCACCCAACTGCCAAACAGCGGGACGACATGCCACCCCTTCTGCTGGTGCCGCCGCTGGCAGCGCCAGCCCTGTGTTTTGACCTTCGGAGGGGCTGCTCAATCATTGAACATGAGCTCTCGATCGGCAGGCCCGTCTACCTAGTCGACTACGGCTCAATCGCATTCTCCGACCGCGACCTTGGCCTTGAGCACTGGTTCGAGAGTGTTATCCCTGAGTCCGTGAGGGCAGTGGCCGCGGACTCGATGGCACCTAAGATCGATATCTGGGGCTGGTGCCTCGGCGGCATCATGGCGATGCTCTCACTTGCCGACCAGCCGGACTTGCCGGTGCGATCAATTGCGACAGTTGCGAGTCCGTTTGACTTCACCCAGGTTCCTCTTGTTGCCCCGCTCCGTCCGATTGCGAATGTTGCTGGCGGTGCAGCTGTGTCGCCTATCTACAAGATTCTGGGAGGAGCGCCAGCTCCAATCGTTAAGCGCGCTTACCAACTGGCTGGGCTCGACAAGTACCTAACCAAGCCAATGGCAATTGCCCAAAATCTGGACGACCGTGACTTCCTGGCGCAGCTAGAAGCAGTTGACAGGTTCATGGACAACATGCTGGCTTACCCCGGGCGGACATTCGGGCAGATGTACCAGATCGGAAGAGC
>CALJKH010000048.1 GCA_937973575.1 uncultured Solirubrobacterales bacterium
CGTGTGCTCTTCCGATCTGTGGATCCGCATCCTGCCGGCGGATGGGAAGAATCGCGGCGCCGCCGGGAACTTCGCGGCGCTGCTCGAAGCCTCGACCCACGAACGGGTGATGTTCTGCGATCAGGAGATCGGATTCCGCCGGGCTCGACGAGACGAGCGTGAGCCCGCCCGGCGGCAGAACGCCGGGCAGGTCTCCGGGGCGCAGCTGGCGCGTGGTCATGGTCTGCGCCCCGTACCGACTTACTTGACGTATTTGTGGAATTCCGGCGCGCGCTTTTCCTGGAACGCGCGCATGCCTTCCTTCGATTCCTCGGTGTCGTAGAACAGCTTCACCGAATTGAGTGCCAGCATCGAAATGCCGCGGATATTGTCGCTATCCGCATTGAAGCTGCGCTTGGCGAGCGCCAGCGCGGTGGGCGAACGTTGGCCCAGCATTTCGGTCCATTCGTCGACCGCTGCATCAAGCTCGGCGGCGGGCACGACCTTGTTGACGATTCCGATGCGGTGCGCCTCAGCGGCGTCCATCCGCTCGCCCAGCAGCAGCATCTCGGTCGCCTTCTTGCGGCCAACATTGCGGTAGATCAGCGCCATGATCATGAAGGGGAATGTCCCGACGTTGATCTCCGGCGTGCCGAAGGTTGCTGATTCGCCGGCGACGATCAAGTCACAGGCAAGCGCGAGGCCGAGGGACCCTGCGAGCACATGCCCTTGGGCGCGGCAGAGGACCGGCTTGCCAAGCTCGCCGATCAGCAGGAAGAGGTTGGGGAAGCGCTCGGTGCCAGCGTGCTTATGGACGAGTGGCACATCACCAGCGAAGCCTGCGAGGTTGCCACCTGAGGAGAAAGTCTTGTCATTCGTGGACGCGAGCACGACCGCTTGGACTGAGTCGTCATCGCGAGCCTTCTCAAAAGCGTTGATCAGACCGTCCAACATGTCGTTGGAGAGGCTGTTGCGAGTGGACGGGTCGTTAAGCGCGATCGTCGCTACACCGTTAGCTACGGAATAGACGACGTGCTCTGTATTTGTGGCTGCTTCGGAATCGCTCATCTGGTGTTTCCTCCCCAAGAGTCTCCTGTAAATAGGAACCCTGCCAGATAGCGGTTGTTTGCGGCAGTGCGACTAGGCATCCCAACTGGCGCGCCTGAGTGGTTCCCTCCGCCACCCCTGTCAAGTACCTTCCCGTGTAGAGGGGACCCTCGTTTGAGCGGCCCCGACTATCACTTCACTTCAAGGGAGAGAACTTCATGTCTGCAACTGAAGACGTAATCAAGCCTGACTACTCGGCAGCTGGTGGCCACTTCATCTTCAACGAGGAGCACGAAGCTCTTCGCGAGTCGATCGGTAACTACTGCGTTAACGAGCTCGCACCCCACGCTGACGAGTGGGAGGAGACAACTTTCCCTGACAGCGTCTTCCGCGAGATGGGCAAGCTTGGCTTCCTCGGCCTGTCGATGCCAGAGGAGTACGGCGGACAGGGTGGCGATTACTTCTGCAACCTCGTCCTTGCTGAGGAGCTTGCGCGCTCCAACTCGGGCGGCCTTGCGATGGGCGTCGCAGTCCATACGGACATGGCAATGCCACCAATCCACCTGTTCGGCACCGAGGAGCAGAAGCAGGAGTGGCTTGTGCCTGCAATTGCTGGTGAGAAGATCCTCTGCCTTGGCATCACCGAGCCAGACGCTGGCTCAGATGTCTCTGGCATTAAGACCACAGCTGTCCGTGACGGTGACGAGTGGGTAATTAACGGTTCCAAGACCTACATCACCAACGGCCACCGTGCTGACGTGATCGTCCTTGTAACCAAGACAGACCCTGACGCCGGCTATGAGGGCTTCAGCCTCTTCCTTGTCCCAATGGATGCGCCTGGCGTTATCCGTGAGAAGAAGCTTGAGAAGCTCGGCATGAACGCCTCTGACACAGCGCTCCTCGCATTCCAGGATGTGCGCGTTCCTCACAGCGCACTGCTTGGCCAAGAAGGCAAGGGCTTCTTCCACATCATGTGGGAGCTCCAGGGTGAGCGTCTGATCGGCGCAGCCGGTTGTGTTGCTGGCGCCCAGCTCTGCTTTGAGAAGACCCTCCAGTACGCCAACGAGCGCAAGGCTTTCGGCCGCTCAATTGGCAACTTCCAAGTGATCCGTCACAAGTTCGCTGAGATGGCCACGAAGATTGAGGCCGCCCGCCAGATGACTTACATGACCGCATGGAAGTTCAACAATGGCGATTACCCAGTGCGTGAGATCAGCATGGCCAAGCTCTACAGCGCCCGCATTGCAGTTGAAGTTGCTGACGAGTGCATCCAGATCCACGGTGGCGCCGGCTACATGAAGGAATACGGCGTTGAGCGCGTTTGGCGTGACATGCGCCTGAACCGCATTGGCGCTGGTACCGACGAAGTCATGCTTGACGTCATCGGTCGTTCGTACGGCCTTTGATCCTTTAGCTGCACTTGCCCCAACTGATCTCCGCATACACGCGTATCGACGCTGCTGGCACGCCTCCCAAGATCATCGAGGAGGCGGTCGGTCGCGTCAACACCGGTGAGGAACGGTTGAGCATCGCGCTGATGACAGCGCCTGCCGGCTGGGCTGAGCCCGCACAAGCACCTGACTTTGACGAGTGGACTGTTGTAACCGAAGGCGCCATGGACGTTGTCCACGATGGTGGCACGATGACTGTTGAAGCTGGCCAGACTGTTCTTGTGAAGGCAGGTGAGCGCGTTCAATACAGCACTCCAAACGGTGCCAAGTATGTGGCCGTCTGCCTGCCTGCGTTCCACCCGGACACAGTCAACCGCGACGACGAATAGCCAGTGGCCGGCGACGCAGTTCTCAAGCCTGACTACTCAGGCAAGGGCGCGCCGGTCCCACCATTTACTGCTGAGCACGAGGACTTCCGAGCTTCAACACGCGCTTGGGTAGAGCGTGAGCTTCACCCCCACGTTGACGAGTGGGAAGCAGCCCGCGACTTTCCTAATGAGCTGTTCACCAAGATGGCCGACCAGGGCTTCATCGGCCTTAAGTTCGACGAGGCCTACGGTGGTGACAACGACGAAGTTGCAGCGGCAGTACTTGCTGAGGAGCTGGCCCGCTGCGGGTCCGGCGGAGTTGCAGCAGGACTTGGCGCCCACATGGAGATTGCCCTGCCCCCGATCGCCAAGTTCGGCACTGAGGAGCAGAAGCAGCGCTGGCTTGTGCCCGGGATTAAGGGCGAGAAGATCGCAGCCCTGGCTATCACCGAACCTGACGCAGGGTCTGATGTAGCTGGCCTCAAAACCACTGCCACGCCGGTTGAAGGCGGTTGGATTGTGAGCGGTGAGAAGTGCTACATCACAGGTGGCTGCCGGGCTGATGTTCTGGTTACCGCAGTCCGCATGGCTGGCACCGAGCGCCACGACGGCATCACCTTCTTATGTGTTGAGCGCGGCGAGGGTGTAACCAGCAGCACGCTGGAGAAGATGGGCTGGCATGCCTCCGACACGGCGTTGATCAAGTTCGACGAGGTCTTTGTGCCCGAGGAGAACCTGCTTGGAGAAGTTGGCAACGGATTCGCGCTGATCATGGCCAACTTCCAATGGGAGCGGTTGACGATGGCGCTTGGCGCAGTCTCGGCTGCTGAGTATGTGATGGAGCTGACGCTGAAGTACGCGAAGGAGCGCGAGGCCTTCGGCCGGCCCATTGCCAACTTCCAGGTGACCCGCCACAAGTTCGCTGAGATGGCAACCAAGATTGAGGCTGGCCGTGCCCTCACAATGCACGCCCTCCGCATGCATGTGGCTGGCGAGAACGCAGTCAAGGAAGTCTCAATGGCGAAGCTGTTGACCCAACGCGCCACAGTTGACATTGCTGACGAGTGCCTCCAGATCCACGGTGGCGCCGGCTACATGGTCGAGTACGGCATTGAGCGCGCAGTGCGTGACGCTCGCCTTGGCCCGATCGGCGGCGGCACCGACGAAGTAATGGCTGAGATCATCAGCAAGCTGCTTGGGCTTTAGCCCGGTCGGAGTTGCCAAAAACCTTGCTGGCCGCTTAAGGTTCGTTCTTCGCCCAGCCGACCCCGTTCCACCTCACGGTGGAGAAGGAAGCAGACCACCAGTGATTCGCTTCACCGCACTCCGCCGCTTGATCCCAGCCCTCGCCTTCGTGGCGGTCGCAGCATTCGCCCCCACCGCTCAAGCATTTGACACCTTCACGGCCACGGGGAGTCTCACAGCCGCCCGCTACTTTCCGACTTCAACTCTTCTACCAAACGGCAAAGTCCTGGTCGCAGGCGGAGTTGGCAACTCCGATGTCTTGGCGAGCGCCGAACTCTACGACCCAACCACCGGCACGTTCACACCAACCGGCAGCCTCACAGACGCCCGCTACATTGCGACTTCAACCCTCCTACCAAACGGAAAAGTCCTAATCGCAGGCGGATATAGCAACTCAGGATGCTTAGCGAGCGCCGAAATCTACGACCCAACCACCGGCACGTTCACACCCACCGGCAACCTCACAGACGGCCGCTTCGCTGCTACTTCGACTCTCCTACCAAACGGGAAAGTCCTGATCGCAGGCGGATATGGCAACTCAGGGTGGTTAGCGAGTAATGAGCTCTACACGCCTGACCCAACCGTTGGCTCATTTGACGACTACCACCACGGTTCAGGGCTTGACTTTGGTGAGCTTGCAGCCGGGTCGCAAGGCACCACGGTGCGGACGGTGTACTCAAACACAACTGTTACACCGTTCTCGCAAGATCAGGCGCTGTTCGCACTCAAAGTCACACGGGTTCTGGGGCCGAGCAGCTACTCATTCAAAGTGATCAGCACAACCTGCGTAGGCCCATCACTACTGCCAAACCAATCCTGCGTAATCAAACTCGCCTTCTCGCCGAAGATGTGGGAACGCGGCGAGGTAACGGACGACCTCACCGTCGAAGACAGCACCGGCACACACCTGCTGCCCCTGACCGGCACTGCACTTCAGCCAGCGACATTTATCCTCGCCAAGCCACTTGCCGACTTGCCTGATGCCAACACCGTCGGATTTGCCTGGCTCACAAGTGACGACGCTGACTTCACAATCTCGATCACCCAACCAGTAGTCACAACAGTGAAGGTCAAACAGGGCAAGAAGACGGTGACTAAGAAGGTCACCACCCTCAAGCCGTTCGTGATCAAGACGATCAAGAACCAGCCCGCTGGCCCCTCAGGCAATTCGATCAGCTGGGACCGCAAGATCAACGGCAAGGCCGCCGCCAAGGGCAAGTGGACAATCACCATGGTCGCCAAAAGCGCCCGCGGGACCATCACCGCAAAACTGCCAATCACACTCAGCTAGCCCTGGCTAAAGAGCGGCGTCTGTTTGCGAAGAACAACCTAGATTGGCTAATTGACCGTCTGTCAATTGAAGGCGAGATAACCGTTCTCCGAGATGGCGTTCCCATTGCGATCTTGAGACTCCCGACCGACCCGATTGAGGGAGCGGAACGCGACTGAAGCTCGCTTCGTGGCAGACTTCCACGCACCCCGACCCAACTTCAATAAGGAGCTTCAAAACATGGGCGTACTTGATGGCAAGGTGGCAATCGTCACCGGTTCAGCGCAGGGCATTGGCCTTGCAACAGCAAAGCTGCTCAGCGAGCAGGGCGCAAGCGTTGTAATCAACGACCTTGACGCTGACAAGGCTGCAGAGTCAGCAGCAACATTCAGCGGCGAGACAGCAGTCTTCGGCGGCGACCTGACCAAGGGCGACGCACCGGACAAGCTTGTCCAGACCGCAATCGACAGCTTCGGCAAGCTCGACATCATCGTCAACAACGCTGGCTACACCCTTGACGCGCCCGTCCACAAGATGAGCGACGACTGGTTCCAGAAGATGCTCGACATTCACGTGATCGCGCCTTTCCGCGTAATCCGTGCAGCAGCCCCCCACCTTCGTGAGCCTGCCAAGGCCGAGAAGGAGCAGGGCATCGAGAACTTCCGCAAGATCGTGAACGTTTCCTCGATCTCCGGCACCATGGGCAACGCAGGCCAGGCCAACTACTCAGCAGGCAAGAACGCTGTTGTTGGTCTTACCAAGACTGTCGCCAAGGAATGGGGCCAGTTCAAGATCAACGTCAACGCTGTGGCCTTCGGCTACATCGAGACGCGCCTGACCGCCTCCAAGGTTGACGACAACGTCATGGAGATCGACGGCGAGAAGGTCCAGCTTGGTATTCCGGACCAGATGCGCGGAATGGCTTCAATGCTTATTCCGATCGGTCGCCCAGGTACCCCAGAGGAAGCAGCCGGTGGCGTGTTCTTCCTTTGCTCACCATGGAGCAACTACGTACACGGCCAGACGCTCAACATCACCGGTGGTCAGTTCACCGGCATGACGACCTGATCGTCTGACCGACAAGTCATTCGCAGTACCTGAGGGGCCCGAAAGGGCCCCTCTTCTTTACTGACTCGCTCACAGGACTACATCAGTAATGTGCAGAACTACAAATGATGTATCCCTCCGCACTTTTCTCCTGAACCGAAAGACCGTGATGCAACCTCAAGCAAACCTCACCCGCCCGTCCCGCACAGCTGCCGTGTTCACCTACTCTCTACTCGCAAGCCTCGCCTTCATGGCTGCCGCACAAGCTGGGACCTCACACGCTGGAACACCAAGGATCACCGCCAGCTATTCAGAGTCGTGTGGCGTCACCTCAACCGGCGAGGGCCGTTGCTGGGGGCCCAACGCCAACGGGGAAGGCACTCTTCCCACAGGGAAGACCTGGGCCTCAATCAGCACTGGGACACAACACAGCTGTGGCGTTACCACGACCGGAGAAGGACTCTGCTGGGGAGTCAACGGAGATGGCCAGGCTAATGTCCCAACGGGCAAGACATGGGCCTCGATCACTCCCGGTGGGGCGCACAGCTGTGGTGTCACGACCACCGGAGAAGGGCTCTGCTGGGGGGACAACACCTTCGACCAAGGCACTGTTCCCACTGGAAAGATCTGGGAGGCAATCAACGCGGGCGCCACCACCACGTGTGGTGTAACAAGCACAGGCGAAGGCCTCTGCTGGGGGAACAACAGTTTCTGGAACGAAGCCGTCGTCCCCTCTGGCAAAACATGGGCTTCAATAACTGCCCCAGAGAATGCTCACACCTGCGGCGTGACGACTTCCGGGGAAGGGCTTTGCTGGGGTTACAACGGCTCTGGCCAAAACAACGTTCCAGAGGGGAAGACCTGGGCATCCATAACTGTCGGTACCTATTACGCCTGTGGTGTCACGACCACGGGAGAGGGACTCTGCTGGGGACGCAACGAAGAGCTCCAAGAGCAACTAGTGGGCAACACATTGCCTCCCACCGGGAAGACCTGGGCGTCAATCGACGCAGGCCATTTCCATACATGCGGAGTAACAACAGACGGCGATGGCCTCTGTTGGGGATACGACGGTCACACCCTCGCTCACACGGACACCTGGAGTTACGAATGGGTTGACGCGACCCCAGCTGATGGCAGGCTCGTTGTTCCCGCTGGCAACTATGGGGAGCCGGTTGTATCTACGGACACAACCGCGCCCGACGCGCCAGTCGTCAGTGGCGCACCTTCAGGCAGCACTGCCGCCACAACAGCCCGTCTCCGGTTCAGCGGTGAGGCGAACGCGACGTTCACCTGCTCCGTGGACGGCGCCTCATACGCTGCCTGCACAAGCCCGCTCGCGCTGACCGGCCTCAACCTGGGCAGCCACACAGTGCGGGTAAAGCAAACCGACGAGGCGGGCAACATAAGCACCGAGGCGACAGCCAACTGGACGATCGTGGCGGTAAACGCCCCACGCCTACTTGCAAAGGTGGGCCTCAAGGTCAACACCAAGACCAAGGTCACCACGCTGACCCTGAAGGCATCAGCTGACACGACTGGCGGACGAAACTCAGTCAAGTGGATCGAGTACTTCAGCCACGAGCCACGACCTGCAGCAAACGCGGCCCCACACCCGAACAAGATCCGGCAATACGCAACCACCGTTGTTCTGCGCGCGGGCGAAGTTGCCTTCTGGGTCCGCGTTAAGGACACCAACGGCAAATGGTCCGGCTGGTACAGCACCAAGCACTAACCAGCCAAACGATACGAAAGAAAGTCATGCAACTCCCTTCAATCCTCACCCGCCCACTCGGCACATCTGCAGTGTTCACCTGCGCACTGCTCGCAAGCCTCGCCTTCGAAGCGGCGCAGCAAACCGCAGCCTCCCCGGCCGCCACGCCGATCATCAGTGCCGGTGGCTACCAAACGTGTGGAGTCACATCCAGCGGCGAAGGCCTCTGTTGGGGCAACAACTCCTACGGCCAGTCGGACATTCCTGCGGGCAAGACGTGGAAGTCGATCACAACCGGTCACCAACTGACGTGTGGGGTCACCACCAGTGGAGAGGGATTTTGCTGGGGGAATAGTTCTAATGCGTACATTCCCACGGGGAAGATTTGGGCGTCGATTGAGGTGGGTGTAGATGGCGGCTGCGGCGTCACAGCTGGCGGTGAGGGTTTCTGCTGGGGCTATGACTACAACGACGTTCTGAGCGTGCCAGCTGACAATGCCTGGTCCTCGATTTCTTTTGGGGGTTCCCACGCCTGTGGCGTGACCACAAACGGTGGAGGCCTCTGCTGGGGGAGCAGCCAGTACGGGAAAAACGATGTTCCGACGGGCAAGACATGGGCCTCAATTGCTGCTGGAGGCAATGACCACACCTGCGGCGTAACAACCACCGGAGAGGGCGTTTGCTGGGGTGCAAACTGGTCTGATCAGGGAAATATCCCAACGGGCAAGACATGGGCCTCGATTGATGCCGGAGGCGACCACAGCTGTGGAGTGACGACCAGCGGCGAGGGCCACTGCTGGGGCGAAAACCGCTACGGGCAGACGAACGTCCCAGAGGGCAAAACATGGGCCTCAATCTCAGCCGGGAGTTACCACTCCTGCGGCGTCACGACGGACGGGGAAGGCGTTTGTTGGGGCTACGACGGGCATACGGACGGCTATTCAGGCTATTACGGGTATACCCCTGGGAATCCCGCCGACGGTCGCCTTGATGTTCCCGCTGGAAAGTTCGAGGCTGTCATCCAGGACACTGTTGCCCCATCCGCCCCATCGGTCAGCGGCGCACCTTCAGGCAGCACTGCCGCCACAACAGCCCGTCTCCGGTTCAGCGGTGAGGCGAACGCGACGTTCACCTGCTCCGTGGACGGCGCCTCATACGCTGCCTGCACAAGCCCGCTCGCGCTGACCGGCCTCAACCTGGGCAGCCACACAGTGCGGGTAAAGCAAACCGACGAGGCGGGCAACATAAGCACCGAGGCGACAGCCAACTGGACGATCGTGGCGGTAAACGCCCCACGCCTACTTGCAAAGGTGGGCCTCAAGGTCAACACCAAGACCAAGGTCACCACGCTGACCCTGAAGGCATCAGCTGACACGACTGGCGGACGAAACTCAGTCAAGTGGATCGAGTACTTCAGCCACGAGCCACGACCTGCAGCAAACGCGGCCCCACACCCGAACAAGATCCGGCAATACGCAACCACCGTTGTTCTGCGCGCGGGCGAAGTTGCCTTCTGGGTCCGCGTTAAGGACACCAACGGCAAATGGTCCGGCTGGTACAGCACCAAGCACTAACCAGCCAAACGATACGAAAGAAAGTCATGCAACTCCCTTCAATCCTCACCCGCCCACTCGGCACATCTGCAGTGTTCACCTGCGCACTGCTCGCAAGCCTCGCCTTCGCAGCGACGCAGCAAGCCGCAGCCTCATCGGCTTCAACGCCCGTGATCTCTGCCGGCGAAGGACACACCTGTGGTGTCACATCCAGCGGCGAAGGCCTCTGCTGGGGTAAGGACGAGAAGGGAGAAACTGCGGTCCCAACTGGCAAGATGTGGGCATCAATCGACGCCTCAGGCAAGAAGCTGTCCTGTGGCGTTACCACCACTGGTGAAGGTTTCTGCTGGGGAGATAACTGGGGCGGCGCAGCCGACGTTCCAACGGGGAGAATTTGGGCCTCAATCACATCCCGTAATTCCCTGACCTGCGGAGTGACGAACAGCGGAGAAGGACTCTGCTGGGGAGCAAACCGCGAGGGCGAAGGCACTGTGCCCCAGGGCAAGACGTGGGCTTCAATCACAGCGGGTAAGGACATCGCGTGTGGGGTTACCACCATTGGAGAGGGGCTCTGCTGGGGAGCTAACGGTTTTGGTCAGAGAGTTGTCCCAAACGGCCATAATTGGTCCGCAATCAGCCCAAGCGACGGCTTCACTTGCGGCGTTACGACCATCGGAGAAGGCTTCTGCTGGGGCTATTCCGCACAGCGCCGGACCGCTCTCCCCGACGGCAAGACATGGGCCTCGATTGATACTGGAACGCGACACTCCTGCGGCGTAACGACTGCCGGAGAAGGCTTCTGCTGGGGAGGCGACAATTCGGGAGACACAAACGTCCCCACTGGCAAGACATGGGCCTCCATCACAGCCGGCGATAATCACACCTGTGGTCTAACAAAAGCCGGGGAAGGCCTCTGTTGGGGGTACGACGGTTATGAGGCTCCTTACGGGTATGACTACGAGAACAACGGCGACTTCACCGGCCCGTACGACTACTACTACGCAGCGGTACCGGCCGATGGTCGCCTCATCGTACCAGCCGGGAAGTTCGACGTGGATTCGACCGCGCCCGCAGCACCTGTGCTTTCAGGCGCGCCTTCTGGACTCTCTAATCTGACGACAGCGTCAATCTCCTTTGGCGGTGAGGTAGGCGCGACGTTCACTTGTTCGCTTGACGATTCTGTCTTCGCTGACTGCGGTGACTACGGTGGGTCACCAGCCAGCCTCAGTGGCCTCAGCGACGGGGAGCACACCTTCCAGGTCAAGGCAACCGACGGGGCAGGCAACACCTCAGAAGCTGCCTCTGCAACCTGGACTGTTGACGCCACGCCACCCGCAGTCCCAAGCTTGAGCGGCGTGCCTGCTGCCACAACGAAGTTGACGACAGCCAGCATCGGGATCAACGGCGAGGCGAACGCAACCTTCCTTTGCTCCGTAGATGGCGGCAGCTACTCGTTCTGCGCAAGCCCACTGGGCCTCACCAAGCTCTCACCGGGTGAGCATGTTGTGCTCGTCAAGCAAACCGACGAGGCAGGCAACTCCAGCACTCTGGCGACAGCCAGCTGGGCGGTCCTCTCACCTGGCATTCCGCGCCTGCGTTCCAAGGTTGGACTCAAGTTCAACTTCAAGACGCGCGTCAGCACACTGACACTGAACGCAGTTGCCGACACTGAAGGCGGGCCAAACGCGATCAAGTGGATTGAGTACGCAAACCACTGGATGCGCCCCTCGCCGAACGCTCTCCAGAGCCCTTCAAGGATTCGCGCTTACGCACCAACTATCTCGCTTCGCCCCGGCGAAGTCGCCTTCTGGGTCCGAGTCAAGGACACCAAGAACAACTGGTCAGGCTGGTACCGAACCCGCTTCAAGCCTGGTGGAATCGGCTGGTAACAAGCTAGTAAGTAATTCGCATTAGCCGAGGGGCCCGAAAGGGTCCCTCACCTTTTACTTGGCGCACATAGGTCCCGGGGTGATGTAGCTTTAGAGGCCAGTTCCCACCGCCGGACGCCCCTGACCGAAAGAATTTGATGCCCCTTTCAAGCCTTGTCACCCTCGCCTCCCGCAAAGCCGCAATTTTCGCGTGCTCACTGGTTGCAAGTCTCGCTCTTGCAGGGTCCCAGCAGGCCACTGCAGCACCATCAGCTGCGCCAAGCATCACGGCCGGCTACGACTACTCCTGCGGCGTCACCCCAGATGGCGGCGGGCTCTGCTGGGGAACCGATAACAACGGGAAGCTAACAGTCCCAACAGGTAAGTCCTGGGCATCGATTAGAGCCGGCTGGGTCCATACATGCGGGGTAACTACGACCGGTGAGGGACTCTGCTGGGGCAGCAACAGCGTCAATCAGACCGAGGTACCAACCGGCAAGACCTGGGCATCAATATCTCCAGGCAACGAACCCGGCAACTACCACAGCTGTGGCGTCACCACCACAGGGGTCGGATTCTGCTGGGGCAGCAACAGCTACGGGCAGACTGACGTCCCGACCGGCAAGACATGGGCACTGATCAGTCCCGGCCAGGCGTTCACCTGCGGAGTCACCACCACGGGCGAGGGCTTCTGCTGGGGCAGTTCATACCAAAGCAGAACGGCAATCCCCACCGGCAAGACGTGGGCGACAATTGACGCAGGAATCATCAACGCGTGCGGAGTCACGACCGCTGGCGAGGGGATCTGCTGGGGTGCCAATGGAGGCCGCAACGATGTCCCGGCTGGCAAGACATGGTCATCCATCTCCCCGGGCATGGATCACACCTGTGGCCTCACTACCTCCGGCGAGGCCATCTGCTGGGCTGACGCAAGCCACGGAAAGACTTCCGTCCCAGCGGGCAAAACCTGGGCTCAGGTTGATGCGGGGTACTACCACACATGCGGTGTTACGACGTCCGGTGAAGGGATCTGCTGGGGGTACGACGGGTCGGTTGCCTCGGAGCAGCAGACGGACTACTGCAACACCTACGACACCTACTACAGGTACTACGATGGTGGCCGTTACGGCCCCTACATAGGATCCTGCAACAACTACCACTCCTTCTGGACCGACCCCGTCCCAGCTGACGGTCGTCTTGATGTTCCATCCGGAGCCTTTGATGCTGGCTCAGTTGACATTGTTGCCCCAGCGGCTCCGACCGTGTCCGCTGCACCCAGCAGCCCGACCAATTCGACAACGGCCAGCTTCACGATCTCAGGTGAGGCAAACGCCAGCTTCGACTGTGAGATCTACTCGCCATACGACAATGGCGGGGCAGTACCGTGTACATCACCAAAGTCGTTCACTGGACTGCGGGACGGCACCTATCTGTTCAGCGTCACCCAGACAGATGAGGCCGGTAACACGAGCGCTGCAACTCAGCGAACGTGGACCGTTGACGCAACAGCGCCAGCAGCGCCAGCCCTTACCGGCGTACCGTCTGCCAATGGCACGCGCACGACTGCCACGATCGGCATCAACGGCGAGAGAGACGCGACTCTCCTCTGCTCAGTTGACGGTGCCGCATATTCCTTCTGCGCAAGCCCACTTGAGTTGAGCGGCCTTGCCGTCGGTGACCATGTCGTACTGGTAAAGCAGACCGACGAAGCCGGCAATACCGGCCCTCTGGCAAGCGCAGAGTAGACTGTTGCGAGCCCAACCGTGCCGGGAACCGCTTCCGCCCCGCGCCTGCTTGCAAAGGTTGGCCTCAAGGTCAACACCAAGACCAAGGTCACAACGTTGAACCTGAGGGCATCAGCCGACCGCTCACATGGAGCGAACTTGATCAAGTGGATTGAGTACTCCAACCATCCGAAGCGCCCCACGCCGAACGCTGTCCAGAGTCCGTCGAGGATTCGCGCTTACGCACCAACCGTCTCGCTGCGCCCGGGCGAAGTCGCCTTCTGGGTCCGAGTCAAGGACACCAAGGGCAAATGGTCAGGCTGGTACCGAACCCGCTTCAAGCCCGGTGGAATCGGCTGGTGAACAGTGAGAAAGTCATTCGCAGTAACCGAGGGGCCCACGCTGGCCCCTCTTCTTTGCCGTATCAAGGCATCATTCGCTGCTGTGAGTA
>CALJKH010000049.1 GCA_937973575.1 uncultured Solirubrobacterales bacterium
GTTACGCCAAGGAATGTTGCGATGCCGCCAGCTTCTGGGTCACCCACCCGGCTTACAAGGTCGTCAAGGTCAATTGGCTCTGGCCCAAGGTGGACGAATGCTGGCGCTCCACCTGAGACTGGCGGGACGATCGCGACCTCGTCACCAGCCCTAACTGGCATGCCAGGACCGGCGTACTCCCGGTTCACGGCGACCACACAACGGGCGTCGCCAACGACCTCGGCGAGCGCCTCAAGGACGTCGTCGGTCGTTGCCTGGTCGGGTATTTCGACTTCAACAAACTCTTTCCCAGCGCGCTCTCGCACGCCAGCGAACAGTCGGACGCTGATCTTCATGCCGTAAACGGTAGCCTCCCGACTCGTGAGTAACGAATCAGACAACAGAACAATTGCCCCAATCGTCGGCCCAGACGATCCACGCCGCTTCACCGACTCCGGAATTGAGATCAAGGAGATCTACGACGAGTCGGACCTCCCAGCGAATTTTGAGCTCGGCGAGCCAGGCCAATTCCCCTTCACCCGCGGTGTCTACAACGAGATGTACCGCAAGCAGCTTTGGACGATGCGCCAGTACGCGGGTTACGCCTCAGCGCGTGAGAGCAACGAGCGCTACCGCTTCCTGATTGAGAACGGCTCAACCGGCCTCTCAATGGCCTTTGACCTTCCAACCCAGCTTGGCCTTGACTCTGACGACGGCCGCTGCCTCGGCGAGGTTGGCCGTACCGGCGTCGCAATTGACTCAATCGAGGACATGCGGATCGCCTTCGACCAGATTCCACTGGACAAGGTTTCAACCTCGATGACGATCAACGCTCCAGCAGCCGTTCTGCTGCTGCTTTACCAACTTGTTGGCGAGGAGCAGGGCGTACCTGCGGACCAGCTTCGCGGCACCACTCAGAACGATGTCCTCAAGGAGTACATCGCTCGTGGCAACTTCATCTACCCAACTGAGGGCTCGATGCGCCTCACGACGGACCTGTTTGCGTACTGCCGCGAAACCGTTCCAAAGTGGAACACGATCTCGATCAGCGGTTACCACTTCCGCGAGAAGGGCTGCTCAGCAGTCCAAGAGGTCGCGTTCACTCTCTCCAACGGAATCGCCTATGTCCAAGCAGCTCTTGACGCTGGCCTGCCGGTTGATGAGTTCGCACCGCGCCTTGCCTTCTTCTTCAACGGGCACAACAACGTGTTCCAAGAGGTCGCCAAGTTCCGCGCTGCACGCCGCATGTGGGCGACGATCATGCGTGACCGCTTCGGTGCCAAGGACGAGCGCTCAATGCGCCTTCGCTTCCACACTCAGACTGGTGGCGTAACTCTGACTGCCCAGCAGCCGATGAACAACATCGTCCGCGTTGCACTCCAAGGCTTCGCAGCAGTTTGTGGTGGTACTCAGTCCCTTCACACCAACGGCTTCGACGAGGCGCTTGCGCTTCCGACGGAGGACGCAGCACGCATCGCTCTACGCACCCAGCAGATCATCGGCGCAGAGTCCGGTGCTGTTGACGCAATCGATCCGTTCGCCGGCTCCTACTACGTCGAGTCACTCACCGATGAGATTGAGACCCGCGCACTTGAGCTGATCGCGAAGGTTGACGAGCTCGGAGGCTCTGCAAACGCAATCTCCTTCATCACCAACGAGATTGAAGAGTCCGCTTGGGGTTACCAGGAGCGCTATCGCATCAAGCAGGACGTGGTCGTTGGCGTAAACGAGTACGTCACTGACGAACTCGAAGTGCCTGACACCCTCCGTGTTGATCAGAAGTCTGAAGATGATCAGGTAGCTCGCCTTAAGGCCTTCAAGGAGAACCGTGACCAGGCTCTTGTGGAGCAGCGCCTCGCTGAGATCCGCACTTGCGCCGAAGGCACTGACAATCTTCTACCTGTCCTGCGTGAAGCTCTGCGGGATAACTGCACGCTGGGTGAAGTCTGCGCAGCGATGCGGGACGTATTCGGTTCATACGTTCCAGAGTTTTAAAACAGCTTTTCCGACCGCCCCCGACGAATAGGATCACCGCCCGATGAGTTCCCGCGAGAAGGCACCAGAGACTTACGAGGAGAAGGTCGCTCAGCTGGCCGAACTCCGCGACGAGGCAATCCACTCAGCCTCAGAGGCTGCAGTTGAGAAGCAGCACGCAAAGGGCAAGTACACAGCCCGCGAGCGCGTTGAAAAGCTGCTTGATGAAGGCTCCTTCGTTGAGGTAGACACCTTCGTGCGTCACCGCACTTACGACTTCGACATGCAGAAGAACCGTCCATGGGGTGACGCTGTCATCACCGGCCACGGCACGATCGACGGGCGTCGAGTCTGCGTATTCAGCCAAGACTTCACAGTTGTTGGTGGCTCGCTCGGCGAAGTAATGAGCGAGAAGATGTGCAAGATCATGGACCTCGCAGTCAAGATCGGCTGCCCAGTGATCGGCATCAACGACTCGGGCGGTGCTCGCATCCAGGAGGGCGTCGTTTCGCTCGGCTCCTACGGTGATGTGTTCCTGCGTAACGTCAAGTCTTCAGGTGTGATCCCGCAGATCTCGCTGATCATGGGCCCATGCGCTGGCGGTGCTGTCTACAGCCCGGCCATCACCGACTTCATCTTCATGGTGAAGGAGACGAGCCACATGTTCATCACCGGCCCTGATGTGATCAAGACCGTTACCGGCGAGGACTGCACCTTCGAGGACCTGGGTGGAGCAATGACCCACAACACCAAGTCGGGTGTTGCCCAGTTCGCAAGCGAGGACGAGGACGCCTGCCTTGAGGACGCCCGTTACCTGCTCAGCTTCCTTCCTCAGAACAACCTTGAGCCGGCACCGCGAGTGCAGCCAACCGATGATCCAAACCGGATGGACGTAGAGCTCGACTCTGTCGTTCCAGACAATCCAAACAAGCCTTACGACATGCGCAACGTCGTTGCTCACATCGTCGACGACGGTGAGTTCTTTGAAGTCCACGAGCACTTCGCGAAGAACATCATCTGCGGCTACTCGCGCTTGAACGGCATCCCAGTTGGAATCGTTGGCAACCAGCCAAACCAGATGGCCGGCGTGCTGGACATTGACTCCTCGGAGAAGGCTGCTCGCTTCGTCCGTACCTGTGACGCCTACAACATCCCGATCCTCACTCTGGTTGACGTACCTGGCTTCCTGCCCGGCACGACTCAGGAGTGGCAGGGGATCATCCGCCGCGGGGCCAAGCTGGTGGACCAGCTGATCATCGGCGTGACGACCAATCCATCGAAAAACCCGATGTTCACGCCCGAAGAACGCATGGAC
>CALJKH010000050.1 GCA_937973575.1 uncultured Solirubrobacterales bacterium
CGGGCACCGGAGGCATAGGAGCGCGCACGCTCTACCTCTTCCTCGGTTGGCCCGTTCTCGCGAAGTTCGCCGACGATGTCGCGCATTACGCGGTAAGCCTCAATGCACTTGTCGGAGTCGAGGCCGGCTGAGAGCTGGAGGCCCGGGATGTCGGCATGGCTAAAGGAGAACGCTCCAACTGAATAAGCAAGGCCGCGCTTCTCGCGGATCTCGCTAAACAGTCGCGACCCCATCGAGCCGCCCAGCAAGGTTGAGTAGATCGAGGCTGCAGCGCGTGACTGCGGGTTGTTGACGTCAACCTCAGGGCGGTAGATCATGCGCAGGTGGGACTGGTTCGTGTCCTTGCGTTCCACCAGCACCTGAGCTTGGTGCTCGGGCGCAGCTTCGTAAGCCTCTGGCTCGGCAAGGTCAGGGAACCTCGAAAACATCTCATCAAGGTCATCGTCACCGGGGAGGTGGTCAAGGTTGCCTACCAAGAAGGCTCCACCAGTTCGGCCAGACCAACGGCGGTTGCGGAAGTCAACAATGCCCTCGCGAGTGAAGGTGTCACGCAGGTGCTCAGCTGGGCCAAGCACCGTCCGTCCAAGTGGGTGGTCCCCATAGGTGGCCTTGTCAATCAGATCGTCGGCGATTGAGGATGGCTGGTCGTCGTAGCGGGCAATCTCCTGGATTACAACTCCTCGCTCCTTGTCGAGCTCTACGGGATCAAGCGCTGGGCGACCAACAAAGTCTGTGAGGAGGTCAATTGCCTCCGGTGCCTTCTCAGCACGGGCGGTGATGTGGAAAGCAACCAGATCATGTGAGGTGTACGCATTGAGAACAGCACCAAGCCGCTCAGCTGTCTCGTTGACCTCGGTGTGAGTCGGGTACTTCTCGCCACCCTTGAAGACAAGGTGCTCAAGGAAGTGCGCCATTCCATTCTCTTCTGGTCGCTCGGTGCGGGCGCCCGCATCAAATGCGGTGAGGATCGTCAGCGCGCGAGTGCCGGGAAGGGGAATGCGGTGGATAGGGAGGCCGTTG
Source organism: uncultured Solirubrobacterales bacterium (assembly GCA_937973575.1). Lineage (GTDB taxonomy): Bacteria > Actinomycetota > Thermoleophilia > Solirubrobacterales > Solirubrobacteraceae > WLNJ01. The sequence goes on from CALJKH010000050.1 coordinate 1,021, forward strand.
GAGGCTGTGGTGACTATGGATTCGGGCATCTACCCATCCTAGTTGCCCTGCCACGCGCAGCCGCGCCAGAACAAGCGCCTTAGCGCGATTTCCACCCATTAAGCGTGCACAAGCTCACCCAGAGGCAGGAAAACGCCTGCGAGGGTCCAAAGGGCTGATGAAGATGGATGAACGCGCTTCCAAAGCCCGCGGCTTAAACCGCCTACGCCGTGCCGAGCATGTAGACGCTGCACCAGCTGATGCTGAGAAGGCTGCTGCTGCGCCGCGCCCGCCTGCTGGGCAACCAGTAGTGGAGTTCCGCGGAGTCCACCTCGCCTATGAGGGCGGCCATGTCGCTCTCGATGGCGCAACCTTCGCAGTTGAGCGCGGGGAGTTTGTCTTCCTCGTCGGTCAGACCGGTTCAGGCAAGAGCACTCTGATGCGTCTTCTCACGAAGGAGCTTGAGGCCACCGCTGGAACGGTGAGGGTTGCTGGTCGGGACCTAGCTGTGATCGACCACAAGAAGGTGCCGTTCTACCGCCGCAATATCGGCGTTGTCTTCCAGGACTTCAAGCTTCTCCCCAACAGAACTGTCTACGACAACGTCGCTTACGCGCTGATGGTCACTGGCCACAGCCGCAAGGAGATCCGTCGCCGCGTGCCGGACATCCTGCGCCTGACAGGCCTTGCAACCAAGCTTCACGCATACCCAGACCAACTCTCAGGCGGCGAGCAGCAGCGTGTCTCAATCGCTCGCGCGTTTGTTAACCACCCGCCGCTTCTCCTTGCCGACGAGCCCACAGGCAACCTCGACCCTGAGACAAGCATTGGAATCATGCAGCTTCTCTACAGGATCAACCGCACTGGCTCGACAGTGCTGGTTGCAACTCACGACCACGCAATGGTTGACCGGATGCGCAGGCGCGTAATCGAGCTTGAAAAGGGTCGGATCATCCGCGATGAGGCAACTGGCCTCTACGCCCGGGATGAGAACACTCGCGAGTTTGCAGCCCGTCTCCGCGGTGACCTTTCGGGCCGCCCTGATCTGGACGGGGGCGAGTAGACCATGGATAGCGTCAACTTCTTCCTCCGCGAAGCACTTCGGACGCTCCGAAGGAATGCAATGCCTTCCTTCGCTGCGATGGTGGCAGTGATGGTGACGATGCTCGTCCTCGGCGTCTTCATTCCGATTGTTCAGGCCGCCAACGGGGCAGCCAACAGCGTCCGTGGGCGCGTGCTCGTTGATGTCTACATGACCACCGGCGCAACGACCACCGATGTTCAACGGGTGCGCATGAAGCTTGATGGACTCGCTGACTCCCCAAAGATTCAGTTCGTAAGTAAGGACGCCGCGTTCAAGCAGGAGAGCAAGCGCGATCCTGAGGCGTACGCCTTGCTTGGAGCAAACCCACTTCCAGACACGTTCCGGGTCACACCCAAGAACGCCGATGACCTAAATTCGCTGAAGGCCCAACTTCTGAAGATCAAGGGAACAGAGCCAGCGATGGAATCGGTGCGCGATCGCCGTGACGACACCACGAAGATTCTCCAGGCCACCAAGTTCGTGAAGATCACAGTAGGCGTGCTTGCTGCCCTGCTGATTGCAGCCTCGATCATGCTGGTTGCAAACACCATCCGTCTTTCGCTCTTCTCCCGCCGGCGTGAGGTTGAGGTGATGAAGCTGGTCGGAGCTACCGATCCCTTCATCCGTTGGCCATTTGTCTTTGAGGGGTTGATCGTTGGTACTGTTGGCGCCCTTGGGGCGGTGATGGTGCTCGGACTCGCGAAGGTTGCGATTCTTGACCCGCTCGCAAGCGACTTCGCATTGATCGCGGCACCTCAAACTCTTGCCTTCCCGCTCTTAGTGCTGATTCTTCTCAGTGCGGGTGCTGGTCTATCCGCTCTTGGCTCAGTGGTTTCCCTGCGCCGCTACCTACGCATCTGACCAACATCGGCTCGCGGGTAACCTGAAGCGATGCGCACCTTCGCACGCATCGTCATTGCGGCAGTCCTACTGCTCTTTGTCTTCACAGCCGGGCTTCGCCTTGGCGCCAACCCGCTGACGCTCCCTGGGCCCCTGCGTGATCTCGCAGGGTCGTCAGATGAAACAGCCTTCAATCAGGCAGCGAGGCTCATTAAGGACACCTACTACCGGCCGATCCCAACCTCGCAGATCCAGAACCAAGGGATCAGCGGGGTGGTGAAGAGTCTCCACGATCGATTCTCTAACTACTTAGATCCCGCTGCATACAGGGCCTTTGAACACGGGCAGAACCCGCACTTCTCCGGGATTGGCCTCAATGTGGAGTTCTCGCCAAGAGGACTTCTCGTGACTCGGGTGTTCCCAGGGAGTCCTGCTGAGAAAGCTGGGATTAAGCCGGGGGAGACGATCGTCAGTGTTAACGGGAAGTCGCTAGCTGGAAAGGCTGTCAGCAACTCCGTTGGGCTTGTCACGGGCAAGCCGGGCTCATTGGTGAAGGTCGGAGTCGTCAACAAAGCTGGTACCCCGCGCACTCTTTCCGTGAAGCGGGCCACGATCAATGTTCCCTCGGTTGAGTCAAAGATGGTGATTGGCCCCAACGGCAAGAAGATTGGTGTCGTTGAGCTGAGTGGCTTTGTTCAGGGAGCTGGCTCGCAGGTTTCGAACGCGACTAAGTCTCTTGTGCGGCGTGGGGCAAAGGGGATTGTTCTGGACCTCCGTGACAACGGTGGCGGCCTCCTTAATGAGGGTGTTGCAGTGGCAAGCGTCTTCATTCCGAAGGGGACAATCGTCGTTACTAACGGGCGCTCGCGTGAGCGCGAGAACTATGAGGCCACTGGCGGAGCGATCTCAACCAAGATCCCGGTTGTGGTCCTCGTCGACAAGAACACGGCCAGCGCATCGGAAATCGTTACAGGTGCGATTCAGGACACCCACAGAGGCCTCGTTGTCGGCACCCATACTTTTGGCAAGGGCGTATTTCAGGAGATCACCGAGTTGACTAATGGCGGTGCACTCGACATCACTGTCGGCGAGTACTTCACGCCATCTGGCCGTAACCTCGGAGGCGGCGGAGTCAAAACTGGCGCCGGCATCACACCCAACATCGCAGTGGCCAGCAAGGCCGGCCCCACCGCAGCTCTGCAGCGGGCAGTGGCAGCAGCGGCAGGAGAGACAAAATGACACCACCCTCAGGCGGACGCAAGAAGAAGCGGGACGTGAAGGACGTGAAGCGCAAGACGGGTGGCGGCAAGGCAGCAACCTCTAAGTCCGGCACGCCGCGCTCAAAGAGCAAGAAGAAGGTTAAGGACGCGCCGATTCAGGCTGCCAAGAAGAAAGCTAAGAAGAAGGCAAAGCGCCCTGCTGTCGCGGCGCGGGCCAAGGCCAAGCAGGCCGAGGCCAGTGGTCGTAAGCCTGGTGAGCGCGCCACTAACGCGAAGGAGCGACGCGAGAGGGATCGCGGGCGTACCGCGGGTCAGAAGGCAGCTGCGAGACCTGAAGGTCGTGGGGGTCGTGGCTCAAGGCCCGGAGACGAGTCGCAGCCGCTGAGCAGAGTCGGAGTTGTCGTCTACCTCAGTAGGGGTGAGGCAGTCGAACCTATCTTCGGTCCAGGGCCAACTCGTCCCTTGGACAGCCGTGGCGCTAGGGGCAAGGTTTATAAGGAAGGCGACCTTGTCTTCCTCCATCCAGCTGACCGGGACCGCAGCGGTCGGGCGCGCGTCGAGAGGGTAATCGGAAGGGTTGACAAGGCCCGTGATGTTCTTGAGGCCTTAATGCTGGAGAGGGGCTTGACCCGCGGATTCTCGGAAGAGGTTGAGGCAGAGGCCAAGGAGGTTTCAACGGCAATCTCAGCAGAGGGACGAGTTGACCTTCGTGAACTAGTCACCTTCACAATTGATCCCAAGACAGCCCGCGACTTCGACGATGCGATTAGCGCAGAGGAGATTGAAGGCGGCAAGCAACGCATTTGGGTGCACATCGCTGATGTGTCGGCTTTCGTCAGGCCAGGGTCTGCGTTGGATGATGAGGCGATCAGGCGGTCCACAAGCGTCTATGTCCCCGGGACGGTTGAGCCAATGCTTCCGCATAGCCTCTCCAGCGGTGCCTGCTCGCTTGTTCCAGGTGAAGACAGGCTTGCTGTGACGGTCCGAATGGACTTCGACGGCCCAGACTGCGTCAGCTCAGAGGTAATGCGGACAATCATCAGGTCCGATCAGCGCCTCGACTACGAAGAGGTAGACAGGATCTTCCTCGGCGAGATAGCTGCCCGCGAGCCATGGGCAAAGCCGCTGACCGTTGCTAGGGGCGTGTCCGCTGAGATTCTCGTGCAGCGAGGCAAGAACCACGCCATCACGATGGATCGCCCAGAGCCAGAGTTTGAGTTCGACAGGGCAGGCAACGCGGCAGGCTGGAAACAGTCTGAGCAGACCGAGAGCCACAAGCTGATCGAGATGCTGATGGTGGCTGCCAACTCAGAGGTAGCCAAGAAGCTTGTTGAGGCGAAGGTGCCCGCTTTGCACAGAGTTCACGAGCGGCCTTCACCGGAGTCCGTTGATTTGCTGCTGGACAGGCTGGAGACACTTGATATCCCAACGCCACCCTCGTCCGACCAGACCAACCCTTCAGACAGCGTCAGGATCGTCGCTGAGGCGTCTGTACTAGTGGACCACTGGACTCGCAGTGAGCAACGCGGCCGGCTGGGAATCACAACTCTGGTCCTTCGAGCTCTTCAGCAGGCCCGTTATGACAGGACCCCGCTTGGCCACAGCGGACTTGGTCTGCAGCACTACTGCCACTTCACTTCGCCAATTCGGCGCTATCCCGACATTGTCTGCCACCGCGCGATCCTGAGCACGCTCGGGCTTGAGGAAGCTCCGCATCCTGGTGGCATCGGGCAGCTTGGCGAATGGACCAGCGCTAAGGAGCGTGAGGCAATGGTGATCGAGCGCGACGCGGATGACATCGTCAGCTGCTTCCTGCTCGAGCGTGAGCTGAAGAAGGTCGGTAATGACATGGTCTTTGACGGCGAGATCGTTGGCGTTATCGGCGCCGGAATGTTCATTGACTTCGGCGGTGGCTTTGAGGGCTTCCTGCCTGTGCGTCGCATGCGAGACGGATGGTGGGACTTGAACCCTGAGGGGACGATGCTGATTGCTGACAACGGCAAGCGCCTGCGCCTCGGCGACAAGGTCAAGGTGGAGGTTGCCCGTGTTGAGGCGACCCGTGGGCGTTGCGACCTATACCTCGCTGAGAACTCCAACTAGGCTTTAGCAATGGCCAAGAAGGGCAAGAAGGGCGGGGTCAAGGATCCAATTACTAGCGGCATGATCGCTAATAACCGGCGCGCTTCCCACAAGTACGAGTTTCTAGACAAATACGAGTGTGGGATTCAGCTGCTTGGAACTGAGGTCAAGTCGCTGCGCCAAGGCACGGCGCAGATGGCTGACGCCTACGCGACAGTCGAGAAAGGGGAGGTTTGGCTTCTAAACCTCCATATTCCGCATTACTCGCCAGCCGCTGGCAATAACCACCAGCCCGACCGGCCACGCAAGCTTCTCCTCCACCGTCGCCAGATTGAAAAGCTGATGGGCCAGACGGCCGAAAAGGGGCTGACTCTGGTGCCGACCAAGCTCTACTTCTCAGGTCAGCACGCCAAGGTTGAACTCGCGGTTGCCCGCGGTAAGCAGCTTCACGACAAGCGCCATTCGCTCAAGGAGAAGGAACAGAAGCGAGAGATGGATCGCGCCCGTCGGCACCGCCGCTAGCCGATCTCTTCTTTCCCAGCCTTGCCGGTTGGCTGCCGCACGGCTACCATGGAATGACAATTCACCCACGGGGACGACAGGCTTCGACGCGGTTGTTTCGCGGGGGTGGTTGCGAGTCGAGGTGCTGGATGGCCTCGTTAAACCTCCAGCAAAAACCATAAGTGCGGACTCACATGAGTACGCCCTCGCTGCCTAGAACAAACTAGGTGAGTGAGGTGTCGGCCCCCGAAGCCTGCGGCGGGGATCGCCGGCATCAACAGCAGGATCACCCGGTGAGGAAAGACCTTGCTGATCCGGGGACATCAAATAGGAGGACTGGTCCCAGGTAACCCCGCTGGTGCGGCGACCCAGGGATGAGATTCGAGCACCAGACACACTCGTAGACGCCACTCTTAGCGCAGCTGCGGACGCGGGTTCGACTCCCGCCGTCTCCACTGGACCCAGCAACCCCGAGAGGGGTTGCTGGCTTTTTCAGTCAGGCCGTGACAGGGGCCGCCGACTTCGTAGTACCCAGCGGCGAAGCTCGTCCGCTCCCCACACAATGAACGGGAACGGCAGGACCAGGAGCAACCATTGCGCCGGGATCGCAGCAGTCCCGAGCAGGTCTTGAAGTAGCGGTAGGTAGATGATCCCCGCCGTGAGGACGAGCTCAAACAGAATCCCAGCTAACAGCAGGCGGTTAGAGAAGACTCCGATTGACCTCAGCGAAACCCTGTCGGTTCGCGCCGCGAAGGCAGTTCCGATTTGGCACATCACCATTGCCGCCAGAGTTAGCGACTGTCCCTCTCTGACAACGTGGTGGAGCGGGGTCCCGCTGCCTGTATCAGCACCTAGCGACCAGCCGTTTTGTGAGAGGAAAGTTAGGTATGTCATGGCCGCCAGTCCAGCCGAGATTAAGCCTAAGAAGAGCCAAGCTCGGACGAGCATCCCGCCTCGGATTACGCCTTCGTTTGGGCGTCTCGGTGGTTTTGCCATGAGTCCCGGTTCTGCAGGTTCCCGGCCCAACGCGAGTGCTGGCAGGGTCTCGGTGCCCACATCGAAGGCGAGAACCATCGGGATCGTGATTGGTAGCGGAATGGCGCCTCCGCTCAGTGCGTAGATCATGAACGGCGCGACTTCGGGAGTGCTGTGGGCAAAGATGTAGAAGATGAACTTGCGGATGTTGTCGAAGACCCGGCGGCCTCCCTCAACGGCTGAGACGATCGTGGAGAAGTCGTCGTCGGTTAGGACCATCGTCGCGGCCTCGCGGGCGACATCGGTCCCACTCAGCCCCATGGCGATACCGATGTCTGCCCTGCGCAGGGCAGGTGCGTCATTGGCTCCGTCGCCAGTCATCGCGACTACTTCACCGGTGTCGCGCAAGGCATCAGCGATCCGAAGCTTTGTTTGGGGCGAAGTTCTTGCGAACACAACTGGCTGGGTTCCACTTACGAGGTGCTTCAACTGAGCGTCGGGCATGGAATCCACCTCGGCGCCCGTCACGACCGGGGTTTCCTCTCCGGGAAGTGAGATTCCAACCTGGCGGGCCACCGACTTAGCCGTCAGGCCGTGGTCACCAGTAACCATGAAGACTCGAATGCCCGCGGCGCGGCAGGCTGCTACTGCTGCTGGGGCATGTGCGCGAGGCTTGTCCACGAGGGCAACAAGGCCGAGAAAGGTCAGGTTGGCTTCCGCTTCGGTGCGATCTGTAGGAGTCTGGGCCGTGGCGTCAAGGGGCCTCTCGGCTACAGCGAGGACTCGCAAGCCTTGGCCGGCAAACTGCTCTACAGCGGAATTGACTGATCCCCGATCAACTGAGTTGGTCGTACAGAGTGGAAGCACCGCCTCAGGGGCGCCTTTTGTGCTGATCACAGCGCTGCCGGATACCGAGTCGACAGTTGTCATCAGCTTCAGCTTTGGGCTGAAGCTGAACTGAGTGATTCGGTTACTTGCCCGCAGTTGAGGCGACACATCAACTCCCATCTCGGCGACGGCTTTGAGCATCGCTTCCTCTGTCGCATCGCCAGACTCAACTGTCGCTGTTGAGCACCGCGCGAGAGCAAAGCCCAGTCGCTTCTTGTCCTCCGACCAGATCGTGTCAACCGTCATTCGCCCCTCGGTGAGAGTGCCAGTCTTGTCAGTACAGATCACCGTCGTTGAACCCAGAGTCTCCGCTGCACTGAGGCGCTTGATCACTGCGCCGCGGGTCGCAAGGTCGCGAGCGCTCGCAGCAAGCGCAAGGGTGATCACAGGAAGCAGACCCTCAGGGACATTTCCGACTAGGAGTCCGATCGCAAACACAGCCGCGCCACTAAATGGGAGACCGGCGCCGATCATTGCGATCGGCATGAATGCGATTCCCATCGCGACTGCGACTGCCGCGATTAGCCACGCCACCTTGCGCACTTGCTCCTCAAGTGGGCTTGCCACATCGGTGACCTGCTCGGAGAGCGCCGCGATCCGCCCAAGCTCAGTCGCCATCCCTGTCGCGAAGACGACGGCCATCGCCTCACCCTCAGTGCAGGCTGTGCCGGAGAAGACAACATCTTCAGCATCAATCAGTCCGTCATCCACGGTTGTGCCGGTCGCACTGCGCGTTACGGAGAGTGATTCCCCCGTTAGAGGAGACATGTCGACTTCAACCGAGCCAGAGATGAGCCTTGAATCGGCTGAGATGCGGTCTCCCTCAGCGACGCTTACAACATCGCCGGGGACGATCAGCGCTGCATCAATTGACTGGGTAACGCCGTCGCGCAGGACATTGCATTTGTCCGGGATGTAGGCGGCGAGTGCCTCGACTGCATTTTCGGCCTGCATTTCCTGAACGAATGCGAACAGAGCATTAATGAAGATCACTGCCACGATCGCGATGGCAATCGGCAGAGCTCCCGACAGCCACGCCAGAGCCGATGCGAACCACAGCAGGATCGCCAAGGGGTGTGTGAACTGGCGCACGAGTTCGCGGCCCCAAGCGCGTTTCGACGCACGCTCAATCCTGTTCTCACCGAACTGGCGAAGGCGCCGCTCAGCCTCCCGAGTGGTTAGCCCGTCACTTCCGGATTCGACGCTTTGCAGGACAAGGCTCACCGGCCCTGCGGGGTCGGGAATAGGTGGCTTTGGCTGCGGATGGGGCACGCCCCATTGTTCCCGCGGAACGCTGCTTAGGGGACTCGGCTAAGCAGCTGATCCGACGAACTCGTAGTCCGTCGGATCAAAGGCTTCAGTCGCTGCCACATACTCGTGCATGTAGCCGGGCCAGTTGGCAACGATCCGGCCCTCAGCGTCTCGGTACCAGGAGTCACAGCGAGTCCAAGCTGTGCCCTTGAAGTTGTCTTGGGTTTCCTTGTCGCTCGCCGACTCGACGTCTGGACGAACCACGACTGCTGCTGCACCTCGGTTTCTTACTGCTTCGAGTGCCTGGCGGATGTACGCAGCCTGAGCTTCTAGATAGACAAGAATCGAGCCACCCGACGTGTTGGTGTTTGGGCCGTACATCAGGAAGAGAGAAGGGAACCCGGGAACTGACATTCCAAGGTGTGCGTGTGGGCCGTTCGACCAAGAGTCACGGAGGTTGATGCCACCTTGGCCCCGCAGTTCCATTGGGAACATGAAGTCGTTGGTCTTAAACCCAGTCCCGAGGATGATCACGTCAGCCTCATGGGTTGCGCCGTCGGTAGTCACGACTCCGGTGGGGGTGATCCGCTCAATCGCGTCCGTTGTCAGCGAAACGTTGGGTCGAGTCAGGGCCTCGAGGAAGTACGAGCTAAACAGCACCCGTTTGCAACCGAATTGGTAGTCAGGCCAGATCTTCTTACGCAGTTCCGGGTCCTTGACCTGGGAGCGCATGAAGAGGGACGACCTCAGACGGCCGATCACTCCAACCGTGCGGGGGTGACGGATCATCGCTGTCAGGGTTTCGCCGTACCAAAAGATGAAGTTGCGCCTAAAGGCTTGAACGCCTGGGATGTACTTGATTGCCCACGCGATTGGCTTGGGATAGGTCCGGTTGCGGCGCGGCATGAACCAGTTACCAGTGCGCTGGAACACCTCAAGGTGGCCAACTACCTTTGCGATCTCCGGAACAAACTGGACAGCGCTGGCGCCGGTTCCGATCACCGCCACACGCTTGCCTGCAAGGTCCACGCTTTGATCCCACTCGGCGGAGTGGAAGAGGTTCCCGTTGAAGGTATCGAGCCCCGGGACATTGGGCGCAAGCGGCTGGTGCAGTTGTCCGGTGGCTACAACTACTGCTGCGGCTGTGGTGACTGATCCTGAGCTCGTAGTCACTCGCCAGTAGCCGGCGTTGTCGTCCCATGAACAGTCTGTGACCTTGGAGTTGGGCGTGAGGTACTTCTCAAGCCCATGGTCGCGCGCCACGCCTTCGATGTAGCTGAGGATCGTTGGCTGGGTAGGACAGAGGCGCTCCCAATCTCGCCGTTGGGCGAATGAGAAGGAGTAGAGGTGGGAGGGGACATCGCAGGCAGCGCCTGGGTAGTCGTTGAACCGCCAAGTTCCGCCAAAGCCATCTGAGCCTTCGAGGATCTCAATGTTGGTGATGCCGTTGTCGAGCATCTGGATAGCTGCGGCTATCCCGCCGAATCCGGCACCAATGATCACTGCATCGCGGTCTGCTGTGATGGCCACCGGGTGATCCTAAACCCGAAGGCTTTAGTCAGAGTTGCTGCTCTGCCAGCAAGGCCCTAACTGCGCCGTGAGCGATGCCAACGGAAGGGTTCTCCTGAAGCTCGCGCAGGTAGCGACGGCCGAAAGGAACCTCAGGGTTAGGCGGGTCTAAGAGCTCACCAAGCTGCTCCGCTGCCGGCTTGCCGGGGAACGGTGGGTCGTCTGGCTTGGCTGCATCTTCAGCATCAAGCAAGGCCGCGAGGCCCGAGAGTTCACGGAGCCACATGAAGCGGGGGTCCTGAAGGGCGGCGGTGAGCTGCTCGTTGGCAGTCATGATGTGCCCGGTCGCCTTTTCGATCTCGATCACTTGAGCTGTGAACAGCTCCTTGTGGAGTGCAAGCACTGCGTTGCGGAGCGCTTTCGGTTGCGGATCTGTCATCAATCTGAGTCTAAGGGTGGAGGAGTGCGGGTACGCTTACTAGGTGCTTCGCAACCTCCTAATAGTCCCGATCGGCTGCGCGGCACTTGCCCTAGGAGCATCCGGTTGCGGAGTCGGCGCGGACAAGACAGTCACTTCAACGGAGACGGTCAAGGTGAAGCCCACCAACGTCGCTACGAAGCCGATCGGCGGTGGCTCTGCCAAGTGCACCAATGCTGAGGTACAGAAGGCGCTTAATGGCGCTACTGGAGGGAAGCCCGCAGTTCTAATCAGCTCCACTTGTGCAGACGGTTGGATGGTTCTCCTAGCTGCCGTAAATGGGCCAGACAGCCCACCGACCACATTCGTATTTCAGGCCGAGGGGCCGTTCTGGGCGCTCAACAATCGCACCCAGGTTTGCATGCCGCCTTCGCCTGTTCCAAAGCAGCTGCAGCAGATTGCTTGCGCAGTTAACTAACCCTGTACAGTCGCCGCTGTGAACGATCACCTTCTTAGTCCCGGCAAGGTCGGGGCCCTTGAACTTCCTAACCGTTTGGTGATGGGCCCACTGACTCGCATGCGCGCAAACGCTGATGGGGTAATGGGAGCCCTCAACGCCGAGTACTACGGGCAACGGGCGTCAGCCGGACTGATCGTCTCTGAGGGTGTCTACCCAAACATCAATGGCAAGTCCTACCCGGGGCAGCCTGGACTCGAAACGGCAGAGCAGGTTGAAGGCTGGCGGCTTGTAACCGATGCAGTCCATGGCGCTGGTGGCCGGATCTTTGCTCAGGTTATGCACGGTGGCCGAATCAGTCACGAGCGAATTACTGGTGGCCTTGAGCCTGTTGCCCCAAGCGCTGTCAGGGCAGATGACTTCGCCCGAATTGCTGGGGAGAAGTTGCCGCTGCCAACCCCGCGGGCGATCGAGCCAGACGAGATTGGAACTGTCCAAGAGCAATACGCCTCAGCATCAGCGAATGCGATCGAGGCCGGGTTCGACGGGATAGAACTTCACGGGGCTAACGGCTACCTGCTTCACGAGTTCCTGTCAGATGTAACGAACCTCCGCACTGACTCGTACGGTGGAAGCGTCGAGAACCGGGTCAGGTTTGTCGTTGAGACTGCCAAGCTCGTCGCCGACCGCATCGGTGCTGACAGGACTGCAATCCGCATCAGCCCAGGGCAAGAGGTGAATGGCATCTCTGAGAACGAGGAGCTTGAGACCTATCCAGTTCTCCTCGCCGAGCTAGACAAGCTGGGTCTTGCCTATGTCCATGTTCTTGAGTCGCCGCCGACCACTGGTTGGTCAGCTCTTGACCTTGTTCGCGAGAACTACAGCGGGACGCTGATCGCGAATTCGAACTTCCTAGTTGATTGGCCGCCTGAGGTGGCAGACCAGCTGCTCGCCGACGGTCGCGCTGACCTGTACTGCTACGGCCGGAGGTTCATCGCGAACCCTGACCTTGTTGAGCGGATCAGGGTTGGTGCCGAGTTCAACGAGGCCGACGCTGCGACGTTCTACGGCGGCGGAGCGGAGGGGTACACCGATTACCCCTTCCTCGCCGACGCTTGATCAGCAACTGCGACTTACATTGATCGTGCCGGTGGCCGTTGTAGCGGTGATCTTCAGCACCTTGCTGGCTGCTGCGTAGCTCCAAGCAGAGGTTGGGAGCGTGGTTGAACCGAGCTTCACGCAGCCTGGAATAAAGGGACTCTTGAGGGTTCCGAGGGCAGCATCAATGGCGTAAGTGCGGCCTTGTGAGCCCACCGTCGTCCGAGGAGATGCAATCGCGAGGCTCCACGTGTTCGTTCCCTCAGTCGAGGTAAGAGTCTCGCCGACACCAAGAGCGCCAGTCCATGTACCCCGTGGGAAAGCCACAATCCGCCGAGTGTCTTGGCGATCTGAAAGGTGGACGATGTCGCTGCTTGTTCCGTAGTCAGCGAGTGTCCAAACATCTGGAGCGACGAGCGGAATCGCAGCGCCGGCCTTCACGAACAAGGGAATCTGGTCAATCGGAGCTGGAACCGTTACTGACTTGCCGCCTGTGAGGACGGTGCTCCCCGTGGGCTCAAGGGCTCCCGTCGAAGGGTTAAGGCGCGCTGAACGCCAGAAGTCAACCCAGTCTCCCTTGGGCAGGTAAGCCGAGCGTGTGGTGGCTCCTTGCTTGAGAACTGGGGCGGCGAGGAAGTCTGGGCCGAACCCGTACTCGTCCTGCAAGGCGACAGCCTTGGCGTCGGTCGGGTAATCAAGCATCAGTGAGCGCATGATCGGTACGCCGGTGTTGTCGTAGGCCTTTTCCGCGGCTGAGAGGTACGGATAGAGCTGGGTGCGGAGCTTCGAATACTTAGCCCAGATAGGCAGGTTTTCAGCGTCGGTGATCTGGGTGCGGGACTGAGTCTTGCCAGCCCCAGCGAGGCCGTCAGTCTCGTTCCGCATTACACCGGAGGCAAAGCCGACTTCAATCCAGCGCTTGAGGAGCTCAGGCTGAAGGGCTGGGACCTGCGTTGAAACAGAGAAGTAACCCCCAATGTCTGACCCCCAAAGGCTGATTCCCGAAAGGCCCATACCGATGCCGTCCTTGACGACCGATGAGAGGCCGTCGAAGTCCCACCAAGTGGTTGGGTCGCCGCCCCAAACAACTTGGGCATAAGGGGCTGTGCCAGACCAGCCTGAGCGCTGGAAGCGGGCAAGCGGCTTACCGGCGGTGGCTGAGAAGTCAGAAGCTGCCTTGTGGTATTCGCGCACATAGAGGTTGTGCATCTGGGTGCCCGGTGTGCCGTCAGTGGCAACAGAGTCTGCTGGCGTGTACTCGCCAAAGTCCTCCATCCAGCCGTCGTAACCGTGGTCCACGGAGCGTTGCAGCAGGCCTTGGAACTGGCTTACTCCAAGCGGGTTAGTGAAGTCGAATTGACCTACATGGAAGAAGCTCGATGCGACATATACGTAGTTGTACGGCGTGCCGTCTGCCTTCTTGGTTAGGGCGTGGGCAGCAACAGCGGGGTTGTAAGCCTCGCTGTAGCTCTCACAGACCATCGGATTGAAGTAGGTCGTAACCGCCATGCCGTTGTCGTGGTAGAGGCTTGCGCGGTTGGCCATTGAGGCCTCATTGCCACGGTCACTTCCGCATGGCAGGTAGTGGCTATATGTCATCCCGAGTGATGTGGGCGAGCCCGCGGCCTTGAGGGATGCGATTGATGTGGCAGCGTCACCGGGCATCTGCACCCACGGACCAAAGTAGAAGGGCGCTGCCGCAGCTGGCTGACGGCCGGTGGTTTCCGTGTAGAGCCCCAGAGTCTGTGCTGGTGTTCCGCCTGAGAAGACGCGAAGGCTGAGGTTGCCGCCGTCGACATCAGCTGACCATGTCTTGGCGGTCTTGCCTCCAAAGGTGAATCGGCTCGTCTCGTTGTTGTCAATCAGTACGCCATATCCGCGGGTGGAGATTGTCCACGGGATCGGGAAGTAGGTCGCGTCAAGGCGGCCACGGAAGCCAGGGGCTGGAATGGTGCGGCCGATTCCGTTCCACTCGAATGGCTGCCATGGACCGTCGGAGACATAGTTCTCGACGGTGGATGGGCCGGAGACTCCGCCACGGATTGTCTTGTCAGCGCGCTCACCGAAGCCAAGCCACTGTTCGCCCTTAGAGGCTTTGAAGTCGATGCCTACTGATGTCGGAGTTGTGGAGAGGCCGGTTACTTGGAGTGAGATTGCCTGCACTCCGGTTGCGGTCGGCCGGATTGTCATTGCGATCACACGGTGTCGTGGGTCGGTCGTCTTCCAGTTCATGATCCAGGCGTCGCCGCTCTTGGTAACACCCGTGCTGTTCGCGATGCCCTTAATGAGGCCGGTTGCCTTGTAGGTCTTGCCTCCGTCCTTGAACCAGAGGCCGGCTACAGCGTCAGTGGTTGCAACACCACCGCTGAAGCTTGTGGCGCTTGCTGCCGCTGGGGCCATGACCGATGCTGCCGCGATGGCTGCGACAACCACGGCCTTAGTACGGAAACTCATTTAGGAAACTCCCCTCCCGGAAGACTTTGTCTACGGGATAGGTTCCCACACAGCGGGCTGGAATGCGCCAGAAATTGGCGCTTCGTCAAGGAGCGCGTGATCTCTAAGCCGAGGGCTGACTTAGCTCATCCAGCAGGTCGTTTAGGTCTAGCGGGAGGGTGACCATGTCAAGCGTCCCATCCGCGAGCCGTGGCCATTCGGACTCAGCCTTGTCCCAGTAGAGCTCGACTCCATTCCCGTCAGGGTCGCTGAGGTAGAGGGCCTCGCTTACACCATGGTCCGAGGCTCCCTCAAGGGGATAGCCAGCGTCGAGAAGACGCTTGAGAGCATCGGCGAGGGCGGCCCTGGTTGGGTAGAGGATCGCAGCGTGGAAAAGGCCAGTCGTGCCACGGGGTGGGGGTGATCCGCCTTTGCTCATCCAGGTGTTGAGGCCAATGTGGTGGTGGTACCCGCCTGCGGAGACAAATGCGGCCTCTGACCCGTAGCGCTGAGTTACTTCGAACCCGAGGATCCCCGACCAGAAGTCAAGAGCGTGGTCAATGTCCGCCACCTTGAGGTGGACATGGCCGATCTTTGTTTCGGGGTGGATAGGTGCGCTCATGGGGCCGCCTTTCGGATCGTCTGAAGATTACTTACAAAAGGTTAGCAAACCGTGCCCGGGCGTATGCTTATCCCAACTCAACTCGGACTAAGGAAGTGGATCAGTGGGGCAATTCGAAGGTAGGACAGTTTTCATGTCAGGCGGCAGCAGAGGCATCGGCCTCGCAATAGCTGAGAAGCTCGCCTCAGAGGGAGCCAATGTTGCTCTCGTGGCGAAGACGGATACGCCAGACCCTCGTCTCCCAGGCACGATTCACACCGCTGCAGCTGCGATTGAAGCCGCTGGCGGCAAGGCTCTCCCAATTGTTGGTGACATCCGTGACGAGGAATCAGTCACAAGTGCGGTTGCCAAGACGGTTGAGGCCTTCGGTGGGATTGACATCTGCATCAACAACGCCTCGGCTATCAACCTCGTTCCGATTGCGGACCTGCCGGTGAAGCGCCTTGACTTGATGCTCGACATCAACATTCGGGGAACCTTCGCCGTTACTCAGGCGTGCCTTCCTTACCTGCGCGAATCGGACCATGCTCACATCCTGTCGCTCTGTCCACCGATGAACCCAGACCCCAAGTGGCTGACGATGCATGCGCCTTACACGGTGTCCAAATATGGAATGTCAATGGTCACCCTCGGCGCTGGAGCCTCGGAGGCCGCTAACGGGGTCGCAGCCAACTGCCTCTGGCCAAGGACGATCATCGCCACTGCAGCAGTCCAGAACCTGCTCGGTGGGGACGAGGCGATGGGCCGGGCACGGACGCCTGAAATCCTCGCTGACGCAGCCGCAGTGATCCTCGCCCGCGATCCGAAGGAATGCACTGGCAACACGTACATCGACGATGAGGTCCTTGCCGAGGCCGGCATCACAGATCTCAGCGGCTACCGCGCAGCGCCAGATGGTGAACTGATCCTCGACGTCTTTGTTGACGACTGGGGCCAGTTTGGGCCAGATGGCGCTCCTGCCTGACAAGTCGGCGATCGCCTGATCCATTAGAGGTTTGGCGGCGTAGTAGCGGGTAAGAAAGGCGCGTGCGACTTCCCGTCGCGTCTGCCGCTACCATTTCGTTGACTCGCGAGTCAATAAAAACTCGCGACCCCCGAGAGATTGAAAGGAACGCCCTAATGGCAACCACAGCCCCAGAGCCAACATCAGAGGAGACGGCAGTAGAGCCGAACTTCTCGCTTGCACTTAATCAGGAGCAGAAGGACCTAGTTGAATGGGTTCACGGCTTCGCTGAAGGCGTTATGCGCCCAGCCGCCCACGAGTGGGATGAGCGCGAAGAGTTCCCATGGGAAATCGTTGAGGAAGCAGCCAAGATCGGCCTTTACGGCTTTGAGGCAATGGGACAGTTCTTTGCTGACCCAACCGGACTCAGCATGCCCCTCGTCAGCGAAGAGCTCTTCTGGGGCGACGCCGGCATCGGCATGTCAATCCAGGGCACCGGCCTTGCTGTAGCTGCCATCGTCGGCCAGGGTACACCTGAGCAGATCGGTGAGTGGGTACCGCAGTGCTACGGCACACCGGGCGACCTCAAGATCGCAGCATTCTGCGCATCGGAGCCAGAGGCTGGCTCAGACGTTTCAGCTCAGCGCACCACTGCCAAGTTCGATGAGGCCACCAACGAGTGGGTTCTGAACGGTCAGAAGGCATGGGCAACCAACGGCGGCATCGCCAACGTTCACGTTGTCACCGCTGTTGTTGACAAGGAGCTCGGCTCACGTGGCCAGGCTGCGTTCATCATTCCGCCAAACACCAAGGGTTGTGAGCAGGGCGCCAAGGTCAAGAAGCACGGCATCCGCGCATCACACACAGCTGACCTCCACCTTGACGACTGCCGCATTCCGGCAGAGTTGGTTCTCGGTGGCAAGGAGAAGCTCGATGAGCGCCTCGCACGTGTCCGTGAAGGCAAGAAGGCCAAGACTCAGGCTGCAATGCAGACCTTCGAGGCCACTCGCCCGATCGTGGGTGCTCAGGCTCTGGGTATCGCGCGTGCTGCTTACGAGTACTCACTCGAGTACGCCAAGACCCGCGAGCAGTTCGGTCGCCCAATCATCGACAACCAGTCGATCGCTTTCGACCTTGCCGATATGGCAATGGAAATCGACGCAGCGCGCCTCCTCGTGTGGCGTGCAGCATGGATGGGTCGCAACGGCGTTGAGTTCAAGAACGCTGAAGGCTCAATGAGCAAGGCCAAGGCCGGCGAGGTTGCAGTTAAGGCAACTGAGCGCGCAATCCAGATCCTCGGCGGTAACGGCTACACCCGCGAGTACCCGGTTGAGCGTTGGCACCGTGACGCGAAGATCTACATGATCTTCGAGGGCACCTCAGAGATCCAGCGCGTAGTTATCTCGCGTGCAATCTCGGGTATGCGCCTGCGGTAGTCCGCAACAGTCATTCGCAGTGCCCAGAGGGGTGGAGGCTTACGAGCTTCCGCCCCTCTTTTTTGCTTGCCAATAACCCGCCCAGTTGCCTCAGCGGCTATCGGGCCGGGTTACCCTGAAGGCAATGCCGAACAGCAGCAAACAAGGTTCGCGGCGCATGTCACGCATTCGCTTGGCCGTCCTGATGGCCCTAGGGGTCTACACGGCCTCTTTGGCCGCTCCAGCCGGGGGCTCGCTTGAGCCGAAGCACCCTGCCGCTTCAGCATCTCCAGCAGTTGTTTGGCCCCTTGATATTCGCGCTGCGACCCTCACTCAGCAGGGGTACTCGTTCGAGCTCGCAATCCGCACTTCCGGCTCATTCTCCGCGACTGAAATAGCAGCCTCAGGTGGGCGCTCGCTGTGCCTCAACCTGCTTCGTGGGTCCGGTGGGCTCGCAGTGCGCCGTGCATGTCTCGGACTCGCCGCTGGCAAACCACGCATGATTTTGGAGACGCTCAATGAGGCAGGCATTCCCACATCATCAAAGTCTTTGGTGAGGGCAACGATTACGCGCCCTGCGTCCAATCGCCTTGTTGCCACTATTCCCGCAGCCGATTTAGGTCTTGCACTTGGCAAGTTCCGCTGGCAGGCATCCAGCAGCTGGGTTGACTCAGCGGGCTGCACAGATCCTGGCTGCTCAGACACCCAGCCTTCGACTCCAAGCGCAGCAAGATTTGCAGAGCCGATCCCAACCGGTTGCACTATGGCTGGCCCAACGCCGGTCTCCAACGCTTCCCGACGCCACCGCGTCGTCGCGATTTCATTTGATGATGGGCCCTCGAAGTACACGCGGCAGATCCTGTCGCTGCTTCGCAAGAACAAGGCACACGCAACCTTCTTCCAGATTGGGAACCAGATGGGGGGCATGGCCGCTGTCCAGAAGCAGATCCTCGCTGAGGGCAACCTGATCGGAGACCATTCGTGGTCGCACCCTGTGCTGTCAGGGGGCGGTCCCTTCGCCAGCTCCGAGGTCAGCCGTACCAAGGCACGGATCATCAAGCAGGCAGGCTTCACCCCGTGCCTGATGAGGCCTCCATACGGCGCAAGTTCTGGTGGTCTCGTAAGCATCGTCAAGGCCCAGAAGATGCTCACCGTCCTTTGGGATGTTGACCCGACAGACTGGTCACGCCCTGGCGCAGGCGCGATCGTCTCGCGCGTTCTCGGCCAAGTACGGCCTGGCTCGATCATCCTGATGCATGACGGTGGCGGAGACCGATCCCAGAGTGTTGCGGCTGCCGCAACAATTCTTCCTACCCTGAAGCGCAGGGGGTATCAAGTGGTGAGCGTCGAAACGCTTCTAGGACTCAAACTTAAGTACGGATGATCATGGATGGACACGGACGCAGAGCTGCACTGGCCGTGGCCCTTGCGGCCGCTGGTCTAGCCGTGCCCTGCAGCGTCGCGTTTGGTGATTCGGGAGGTGTGGCTCCTGGCTCGAGTGGCTCGGGCTCAACAACCACCACCAGCACAACAACGACCACTCCGAAACCAACTCCCAAGCCGAAGCCCAAGCCAAAGCCAAAGCCGAGGCCCCGGTTTCCAATCTGGAAGGAGCAGGACCTCACGGGAGTGTTGATCACTCAGTACTGGTCGGTTCCCGAACGTTGGTTTGTCGGGGCAAAGGTTGTCGCCCCTGGCCTGTTGAAGCCTCACCGCGCCGATTTCCTCTACTCCGCAAGTGGCGTCGCGATGGAAGGCGACGGGATCGGGCTTGACGGACGGCATGTGCACTGGGAGTACGGCGGCAACTGGATCGGCAAGGCCCAAGGCCTCGGAGGCTGGCCCCCATACTGGCTGAGCGAGGGTTTTTGGTGGACTAAGGCACCAGCTGGCAAGCGGAAGGTCACCTTCCGTCTCGAGAGCGGGGGCTGGTCGAATGGCAAGGGAGCCATCGCCGTACCGCCAAGGCAGGTCCGGTTTGGCGATGGGCCTTCCCGTTACCTGAAGCCGTGGGGCTCGATCGCGGTCGACCCACGCGTAATTCCTTTCGGAAGCGCAGTAAAGATTCCCTACCGGCGCGGCTGGTTCTGCGCGCAGGACACTGGTGGGGCGATTAAGGGTCGCCACATTGACGTCTACAGGCCCGCGCCAGCTACGCGCGAGGGTGGCAACACTGTCTACAACGGCAAACTCCATGTGCTTCCGCCCTCAGTTGCAAAGGCGAAGATCAAGCGCTGGAAGTGCGTGCATTGAGCCTCTCCCAAGTCTCGGCTAGCAGCTGATGCTGGAGCGCGAGCCCACTCAGCGGCTGGACCTAGGCGGCAAGGGTGAAATTGATCGGGAGCTCTTAAGCTGGGCTGGCTCGCACCTCGCCTCCGACGACCCCGCAAGGATCAAGCGCATAGCCGATGAGGTCGAGGCCGGATTCGCCACGCTCTACCGAGTTGAGAAGGCGATCTCCGTGTTCGGCTCAGCTCGAGTCAAAGAGGGGGACCCGACTTGGGATCTTGTCCGGTCCACTGCTGCGGCTGTAGGTCGCGATGGTTGGGCTGTAATCACAGGTGGAGGGCCTGGCCTGATGGAAGCTGCCAACAAAGGGGCGGTTGAGGCTGGTGCTCTGTCAGTTGGCCTGAACATCGCTCTGCCCCATGAGCAGGAGCCAAACCCCTACCTAGACATCTCAATCACCTTCGAGCACTTCTTCGTGCGCAAGCTGATGTTCGTTCGCTACTCAACCGGCTTTGTTATTGCGCCGGGTGGCTTTGGCACGCTCGACGAGATGTTTGAAGCTCTAGTTCTGATGCAGACGCTGAAGATCCGGCATTTTCCGCTTGTCCTACTAGGAGTGGACTTCTGGGCAGGGCTTCATTCGTGGATGGAGGACCGAATGCGCTCTGCCGGCCTAATCGACGGCTTGGACGGCAACTTGATCCGGCTTGTTGACACGCCCGAAGACGCCCTTGCTGTGATCAACGAAGCAGCCTCCAAGTCCGCTTAGCCGCACTTCGCCCCAGCTGAAGGGTTACCGGGTGCCGTGCTCTCGCTGGTAGCGTGGAAAGCGTGAGTCTTATCCAGTGGATCCTTGTGACTGTCGGCGTTTTTCTTGCCGGCCTCCTTGTTTGGGACCTTGTTCAGAAGCGCCATGCGATTCTGCGCACCTGGCCGATTCTTGGACACTTCCGCTTTCTATTTGAACTTGTAGGGCCGGAGCTTCGCCAATACATCGTTACTGGGAACGACAGTGAGCGGCCCTTCAGTAGGGATCAGCGACGGTGGATTTATGCGACAGCGAAGGGTGAAGACAACCTCTTTGGGTTCGGTACCGATATTGACCTTGATCTTGCTGTCAATCAGGTCATTGTCCGGCCGGCTGCGTTTCCTCCTGCTGGCGCTACTCCGCGCCACGGTGAGGCAATTCCATCAGCAAAGGTTCTCGGCGGCCCGAGGGACCGCGCCCATGCGTTTCGGCCGCAGTCAATAGTCAACATCAGCGGGATGAGCTTCGGGGCTCTCAGTGGTAAGGCAGTTGAGTCACTGAACCGTGGTGCTGCAGCTGCGGGAGCGATGCAGTCAACCGGCGAAGGTGGCCTGACTCCGTACCATCTAAACGGTGCGGATCTATTCCTTCAGGTGGGAACGGGTTACTTCGGAGTCCGTGACGCGGCAGGGAACTTCGACCTCCAGAAGCTTGTAGCGCTCTGTGAAAAAGAGCCAGTTAAGGCAATTGAGATAAAGCTCAGCCAAGGGGCGAAGGCAGGGATCGGTGGGCTGCTGCCAGCAGCCAAAGTAACGCCGGAGATCGCAGCGATCCGCGGGATTCCGGTTGGGGTGGACTGCCGAAGCCCCGGCTACCACACTGCGTTTACCGACGAGGACTCTTTACTCGACTTTGTTGAGTTGATCGCTGCGGCCACTGGGCTGCCCGTTGGGATCAAGTCCGCTGTGGGTGACGAAGGCTTCTGGCATCGCCTCGCAAAGCTGATGGTTGACGGCCAGCGCGGCGTTGACTTTGTGGTCATCGACGGAGGTGAAGGCGGGACAGGCGCAGCTCCACTTGCCTTCACAGACAATGTTGCCCTGCCTCTGATGCTCGCTCTCGCGACTGTGGTTCGAATCTTCGGGGAACACGGCATCAACGAGCAGGTCACGATCATCGGCTCAGGAAGGCTTGGGTTGCCTGAGCGCGGCTTGGAAGCATTCGCCATTGGTGCCGACATGGTCAATGTGGGGCGCGAGGCGATGCTTGCAGTCGGCTGCATCCAGGCCCAGCGTTGCCACACAGGCCACTGTCCGACTGGTGTTGCTACTCAGTCGAAATGGCTAACTAGGGGGATAGACCCAGCCAGCAAGGCCGACCGAGTTGAGCGTTATCTGGTTGGAATTAGGGAAGAGATTCTGGCCCTAGCCCGTACAGCTGGCGTTCCCCATCCTGCAGTGCTGTCGCCCGATGATGTCCTGCTTCTGTCTGGGCACGAGACTGCGCGGCCGGTGACCGAAGTATTTGGGCTGACGCCTAGCTGGAGCAAGCCCTCTGACGCCGACATCACACAGCTGCTGGCCGAATGGCCGCCAGCTGCAGTCCTCGCTTAGCTAGCGGCTGGAGACAGTTGCGAAGGGAGGGCGCTCGACATGGTCGAGCTCAAGCGGGTGCATCGCTGTTCCCTGAGCTGCGAGGAACGTGGAAGGTCCTATTTCGTCAAGCCGACCGTCCATCTCGAGTCGGCTCGCAACTGCCCGAAGTACTGCGAAGGCCATTGGGCCAAGGTCGCCCAGCTGCTGGTGGTCGTTCTGGCGGGTGTCCAAGTCAACTTGGGCAATTGAGGCGAGCCCACCGTTTCGATAAGCATCGATCAGAAGCGCAATATCGACGCCGTAGCCAGTGAGCATCGGCATCTTCTCAAGGGTTGACCTACGAACTGCGACTTCACCGGCAAGCGGCTGGCGGACGCCTGCAAGGTCCGGGTAGAAGAGGTTGAGGATTGGGCGCGCCATCAGCTCTGTGACGCGGCCGCCGCCTTCGGGAAGGGTTACGCCGGCCTGCCTGAACGGTCGGCGATAGAAGCCCTTCACGAAGTCAATCTCAGGGCGCTCAACGAGCGGGCCGATTAGGCCGCACGCGAAGTGCTCAGAGAAGTTCTCAGAGTCGGCGTCAAGGAAGCAGATGATGTCGCCTGTGAGAACGCTGAGAGAGCGCCACATGGCGTCACCCTTGCCTCGCACAGGTCCGCATTCGGCCACCAGGCTTGACTGGTTGTGAACTTCAGCTCCAAGGCGCTCTGCGATTTCCGCTGTGCCGTCAGTCGATTCATCAACAACAACAACCTGGTCAATCGTGCCGCGGTCAACCAGGGGCATCAACTCTGCGACGATCGGGCCGATTGTTCGCTCTTCATTGCGAGCTGGCAGGCAGACGCTGATTGTTTCCTTCTTCCGCATCGCGATGCGCTGAGCTGGGAACTCAGCGTGGTGGAAGCTGTTGTGGCGAAGCCATTCGCGGGCAGTCTGCATCGTTCCCTAAGGATTGCGCAATCGGTGGTTAGAAGAGCGAAATGGGG
>CALJKH010000051.1 GCA_937973575.1 uncultured Solirubrobacterales bacterium
TGTTGAGGACGGCGACAGCGTTGCTGCTGGTACTCAGCTCAACGAGGGCTCGCTGTACCCAGCAGAGCTGCTCGAGCTGCGCGGTCGTGTTGAGACAGCGCTCTACCTTGTTGATGAGGTTCAGCGCGTGTACAAGGCACAGGGCGTGGAGATCGACAACCGCCACATCGAACTGATCGTGCGTCAGATGCTCAAGAAGGTACGCATCGACCAGCGTGGCGATGCTCCGTACCTGCCAGGCCAGTATGTGGATCGCACTGAGTTCCAAGCTCAGACTGACAAGATCAAGAAGGAGAAGGGCGAGCAGCCTCAGTACGAGGAGATCATCCTCGGCATCACGAAGGCGTCGCTCAACACCGACTCGTTCCTGTCAGCCGCTTCGTTCCAGGAGACCACGAAGGTTCTTACCGACGCTGCCCTTGAGGGCCGTCGCGACAACCTGATGGGCCTTAAGGAGAACGTGATTATCGGCAAGCTGATCCCAGCTGCAACGGGCCTTAACCACTACCGTCGCGTTGAGATCACCCCAACCGAGCCACTCCCAGCTGCCTACGGCGCTGGTGGTCTCTCGGAAGAGGAGCTCGCAGTTCTCGGTATTGAGCCAGGCGGCGCACTTCCCGGTGGGGAAGACGCTGTTGGCGCTGAAGTTCTAGGCGACCTCAACCGCAGCATGGGTGCGGGCGCCGATGGTCGAGCAGACGAGCTCGCATCAGAGCTTCCTGAGTGATCATGAAGCCACTCGAGGGCAAAGTCGCAGCTATCACCGGTGCCTCTTCGGGCATCGGTGAGGCTACGGCCCTCGCTCTGGCTGAGGCAGGTGCGGCAGTCGCACTTGGAGCCCGCCGCAAGGATCGTCTCGACGATCTCGCGGGCCGCATTGAGGCTGTCGGCGGTAAGGCTGTAGCGATTGAAGTTGATGTGGCTGATGAAGCTTCAGCTCACGCCTTCATCAATGGAGCCAAGGAGCAGCTTGGTCGGCTTGACATCCTCATCAACAACGCTGGCGTGATGTTGCTGGGCCCGATCGAGGGTTCCAACACTGATGAGTGGCGCCAGATGATGAACGTCAATGTGCTTGGCCTTCTCTACTGCTCGCAGGCAGCGCTTCCACTCCTTCGTGAGGGGGGGCAAGGCCACATCGTCAATGTGTCATCAGTAGCCGGCAGGACAGCGTCAGCTGGTGCAGGTGTCTATAACGCGACTAAGTGGGCTGTGACTGGCTTCAGCGAAGCTCTTCGCCAAGAGGCCGGGCATTCCAAGATTCGCGTCACGTGCGTTGAGCCAGGTTTCGTCGCAACCGAACTTCAAAGCCACAACTCTGAGCCAGTCCAGCAGATTCTCGACAAGATGATGGGCGAGATTGGTGAAGTCTTGGAGCCGGAGGACATCGCCTCAGCGATCCTTCACGCTGTAACAGCACCGGCACGCATGAGCGTGAACGAAGTGCTGATTCGCCCTAGCGGCAGTCGCTAAGCATCAACCGCGAAGAGTTAGCTCTGCCCAGTCTTTGAGCTGGCGGCAGGCGTCGTCGTCAAGGCCAACTCTGCTCTCAACCTTGACGAGCAAAGTCGGGAAGGTTCGCTCAGTTGCCCAGTCAAAACAGGCTTCGTCGAGGGCGTCGTCAAGCCAAGCAGTTGGCCTGTCGCCGATGAACTCCTCAATCGCACCAAGCTTCCAATGCGCTTGGTGGTCGTACTTACCTTTGCCCTTGTCGAATGAGATCACTGGCAACCGCTCAGGTAGCCCGACGATTCGAAGCAGCTCGTCGTTGGCTTTCTCCTCCCAGCCAGTTGCCCAGACAAGGTCGTAAGAGTCTTGGAGCGTTGCCAGTCGGGCGCAGTTATCAAGTGCGATCAAGTGCCCCATCCCGTGCTCATTGTGGAAGTGGGTGTCGGGGCGAATGGGTGCTTCTTCACCCGGGCCGCTGAAGAGCGAGAGGACGCCGTCCACATCCACCAGCAGCAGTGGCTTCATCAGGTAGTTGAGGTGCCTTCAAGAATCGTCCGTGCTACCAGCGGTGGGTTGTCCCAGCAGGGGACATGCCCACATTCAGGCAGTTCGAACGACCTGATCCCAGGTATCCACGCTTCAGCGCGGCGAGCTTGGCGGGGAATCAGCAGGCGGTCCTTTGCGCCCCAAGCAACCGTCGCCGGAACTGGAAGCTCCTCACGGTGAGTCCACTCGTACTCAAACAGTTCCCTACGGGTCGAATCAAAGCCTTCGCATTCGACAAGCCCTCGCACTGCCACCAGCATCTCGTCGGGTGGAACCGCGCTGGGGTGAGCCACCAGCTGGGCTGTCAGCAGCGTCCGGCCGGCACTCGAATTAACGAGAGTTGGCAATGCTGGGGCGATGGCAGTTGCCGCTGCCCGTGACAGAGCGAGCGACAGGCTGGCAAAGCGTGCCTCACGGCGGCTCGTAAACCCTGCAGGGGAGAGGGCAACTGCGCTGCTGACAGCTCCGCGGCGGGCCAGCTCCAAGCTGAGTAGGCCACCAAGTGAGTTACCGGCTACGGCAGGCTTGGCCAAACCAAGCGCAGTGATTGTCGCCTCAAGTGCGTCTGCAAGTGCCGGCGGGGTTTGGGGCACGGTGAGTGCTGGTGAGTCGCCAAAGCCGGGCAGGTCAACCGCAATCACTTCGCGCTCGCGCTGAAGGAGTCCAAGCGGGGCGTCCCAAACTCGGCGATTCGAACCGAGCCCGTGAATCAGCAGCAGCGGCTGGCCTTCGCCGGTTCTGTCGTGTGCAAGGGGGGCGACCATTGGCTGACCATACAGTCAACGGATTCCGCATTCCTTTTGGCGATCCGCGCGATTGGGGGCTATCCTTAATCGCAGAACTGTTGGAGTCCAATCCGGACCCATCAACAAAAATTAGGGAAGAGGGCGATATGGCCATCACGGAACCGGCCGTACGTACGGGAGAGGAACTCCAAGAACTCGCGAAGCGCCACCTTTGGCTGCACTTCGCACGAATGGGTGCCTACGAGCATGTAGATGTACCGATCCTTGTGAAGGGTGAGGGATGTCATGTTTGGGATGAGAAGGGAAAGCGTTACTTCGACGGCCTTTCTGCTCTCTTCTGCGTAAACATCGGTCACGGCCGAGCTGATGTCGCTCAGGCAGGCGCCGAGCAGGCGAAGGAGCTTGGCTTCTTCACCAACTGGACTTACGCTCACCCGCCTTCGATTGAGCTGGCTGCCAAGATCGCAAGCCTCGCGCCTGGCGATCTAAACCGTGTCTTCTTTACATCCGGCGGTTCGGAATCAGTTGAGTCAGCGATCAAGCTCTGCCGTCAGTACCACAAGCTGACTGGTCATCCGAACAAGACGAAGGTCATCGCCCGCGAGATTGCCTACCACGGAACCACAATGGGAGCTCTTGCAGCGACCGGTATTCCTAACCTGCGTGAGCCGTTTGAGCCGCTCATGCCGGGTGGTTGTCACGTTCCTAACACCAACACCTACCGGATGCCAGAGCACATGGATCCGATGGACTTGGCCGAAGCAGTCCGCCACCGGATTGAATTCGAAGGGCCTGACACTGTTGCTGCGGTGATTATGGAGCCGGTCCAGAATGCCGGCGGCTGTTTCGTACCGCCGGACGGCTACTGGCAACGGGTCCGTGAGATCTGCGACGAGCACGACGTGCTGCTCATCTCCGACGAAGTGATCTGCTCATGGGGCCGCCTCGGCGAGTACTTCGGCGCTGAGAAGTTCAACTACCAGCCCGACATCATCACAACCGCTAAGGGAATCACCTCGGCATATGCGCCAATGGGTGCTGTGATCGCGTCGGACAAGCTGATCGAGCCGTTCCTTGAAGGCAACAACTCCTTCTACCACGGGATCACCTTCGGTGGGCACCCAATGGCAGCGGCTGTTGCTCTCGCCAACATCCAAGTGTTTGAGGACGAGGACATCATCGGCAACGTGCAGCGGAATGAGCCGATGTTTAGGCAGATGCTTGAGGACATGCGTGACATCCCAATCGTCGGGGATGTTCGTGGCGCCGGCTACTTCCAAGCAATGGAGCTTGTTCGGAG
>CALJKH010000052.1 GCA_937973575.1 uncultured Solirubrobacterales bacterium
GGCAAGGTGCGACGATTCTCGACATTGGTGGTGAATCGACTCGCCCTGGCGCCGAACCGGTTGGAACTGAGGAGGAACTGCTTAGGGTCATCCCAGTCATCGAAGGGCTCGCAGGTGCGCTGCCAGCTGGCGTTCGAATCAGCATTGACACCACCAAGGCTGAGGTTGCCGCAGCTGCCCTTGCTGCTGGAGCAAGCATCATCAACGATGTGACTGCCTTCACTGGTGACCCGGACATGCTTGGCGTGGCTGCGGAATCGGACTGCAACATTTGCCTGATGCACATGCAGGGGGAGCCGCGAACGATGCAGGCAAACCCGACCTACGGTGATGTCGTCAAGGATGTTTGTTCATACCTTCAAGTTCAGGTTGAGGGTTTGCTTGAGGCTGGCATCAACAAGGAACGAATCTGGCTTGACCCAGGCATCGGCTTCGGTAAGACAGTCGCCCACAACCTCGAACTCCTCAATCGCCTAGATGAGGTTGTCGCCCTCGGCCACCCTGTTCTGCTTGGAACTTCGCGCAAGAGCTTCATTGGCAAGATCACAGGCGCGGAGGTTGAGTCAAGAATTCCCGGCAGTCTTGCGTCAATCGTGCTTGGACTGGAGCGAGGTGCGACGATCTTCCGTGTGCACGACGTAGCCGAAACAGTTCAAGCCTTGGAGATTGCCTCAGCGACCCTCGCAGGCATCACTTGGGACGGGGAGGAGAGGGCATGAGCGCTGACCGCGTGACAATCGCAGTTCGTGGACTGACTCTCTTCACTCACCACGGGATAACCGATGAGGAGCAGGAGGCGGGCCAGCAGCTCGTCATGGACCTGCGCTTTGAATCGGCCCAGCCGATCGGCGCAATGCATTCGGATGATGTGCTGGAGACTGTCGACTACGGGCTTGTCAGCGAACGAGTCGCAGACTTTGCAACCAGCAATCGCTACCGCACGCTTGAAGCCCTGATCAGCGACATCGCTGATGTCCTGATCGCCGAATTTGGACTTGCAATGGTTTGGATCCGCGCAACGAAGACTGTGCCGCCACTGGAGCTTGAGTTCAACGATGGTGGCGTGTCGGTCGAGCTAGAGCGAACCGTCTGATGGCTGAGATTCGCACCGGCTACCTCGGGCTTGGCTCAAACATGGGCGACCGGAGGGGCAACATGGAAGAGGGGATCCGCCTCCTTAATGAGCGCGGAGTGAAGGTACTTAAGTCATCCTCAGTCTGGGAAACCGAACCTGTTGGCGAGATCCTCGACCAGCCGGATTTCCTCAACGCTTGCATCGCAGTTGAGACAGACCTTGAGCCTCACGACTTGCTCGACATTGTCAAGCAGATTGAGCTTGACCTCGGCCGCGATCCAAACGGCCCCCGCCACGGCCCGCGCCCGCTCGACATTGACCTCCTGCTGCTCGGCGACCTTGTCTTCTCGTCTGAGCGTTTAGACATTCCCCACCGGGAAGTCCTTAGCCGCCGATTCGTGATGGCGCCACTGCTTGAGATTGCCCCAGGCCTAGTAGCTCCAACTGGGGAAGATGTAGAGGCAGCCTTCGCTATCCCGCGTGAGAACCAAGAGGTTCGCGTCGCGGGGCCACCGCTTAGCTAGCTTCTAGCCGTTAAGGAGTGCGGCCTTGTCGGCCGGAAGTACTGCTGGGACTGGGCCGGCAATACCGGGGAAGAGCTTGTCAGCCAGGGCGAGGCTTGGGCGGCCAGCAAGGAGAGGCTTGAAGTCGTCAAGGGCGCTGAGCAACTTGACCGACGAGAGAATCTGGAGGTCAGCAGCATTGGGGTGCTCGCCGCCAATCGTGCCCTCAGCGACATAGGCGTCAACTTGGTCCAGCATCCCCTTGAAGGAGGCAAAGTCAGCGTTGGCTACTTCGGGAGTGATGCCGTGGATCTTCTTCTCTGCCCAAACCATCTGCTTCGCTGACGCCATTGCGATTGGAAGCGGGATCGGAAGGCTGTCTGGGTCAGCAAGGGCTGTGAGGACAGTCTTTGGGTCGTTCTCAGCAACTGCCCAGAGAATCCGGCGCACCGCTGCCTGAAGAACATCGTCGCCCCATTGTTCGGCGGCCTCAACCCTGGCACGCGCGTCTGGATCTACCGGGAAGAGGCGTGGCTCCTCCGGCACAAGTTCGTCAAGGCGGCTCATGATCCGGCGTGAGCCAACAACACGCTCGCCTTCAAACACAACGCCGGGCACGGTTGGCTGGCCAAACATCACGCGTTGGACAGGCTTGTGCATGACTGGCAGGAGGTTGACCTTCTTAACCTCAAAGCCCTTCATCTCCAATGCCGTCTCAACTGCCTCACATGGGTGAGAGCCGGGAATCTGCCAGAGAGTCGCCTTCATCGTGATCGTCAGCATAATGGCCTGACCATGCTCCTTGCAGTCGACGTCGGCAACACACAAACTCACTTCGGAACCTTCAACGGTGAAGAGCTAGTCGAACACTGGCGATTCGCCACAATTCCCGGAAGCACAGGGGATGAGATTGGTGCTGCTCTGCGTAACCTGCTCGAGCTGCGCGGTATGTCTTTTAGTGACGTCGACGCTTCGATCGTTTCCACGACAGTGCCTGAGCTAGGGGAGGCATGGCGTGCGGTCGGCCACGACCACTTGGGCAGCGAGCCACTGATCGTCGGCCCAGGCGTAAAGACCGGAATGAGCCTTCAGTACGACAACCCAAAGGAGATCGGCCCAGACCGGCTCGTCAACGCTGTGGCTGCTTACGCACGGTTCGGTGACGCTTGTGTGGTTGTCGACTTCGGTACTGCGATCACCTTTGACCCAGTCTCCGCAACAGGCGAGTACCTCGGTGGAGTCATTGCCCCAGGCGTCGATATCTCTTTGAAGGCCCTCTCGGACCGAGCAGCCCGACTTCCCAATGTTGACTTGACCGAGCCGCGCGAGGTCATCGGCAAGAGCACAGTGGAAGCGATCCGCTCAGGTGTCGTCTACGGATTCGCTGGGCTTGTTGACGGAATCCTTGAGCGGCTAGAGGCTGAACTTGGCGATGACCTCGATGTAATCGCCACCGGCGGCCTTGCCCACGTGATCGTCCCCTCCTGCAAGAGAGTCAGTGAGATCGACGACATGCTGACCCTGACGGGATTGCGCCTGATTCACGAGCTCAACGCTTGAGGCTCTAACCTCGCTCTGACCATGGCCGAACGCGACTTTCACGAACCCTTTGAGATTGGCGGCGTAGCTATCCCCAACCGGGTCTCGCTCGCCCCGCTGGCAGGCATTGGTAATTGGTTCTTCCGCCTGCAGGCCCGGCGCTTTGGAGCAGGCCTCCTTGTATCCGAGATGGTCAGCAGCCACGCGATCAAGTACGGAAACGAGAAGACCTGCAAGGAAATGCTGCGGATTCATCCCGATGAGCACCCGATCGCAATCCAGCTGTTCGGCGAGGACCCAGACACGATGGCTCAGGCTGCTGAGGTTGTTGCCGGCACCGGCGCCGACATGATCGACTTGAACATGGGCTGCCCAGTCCCCAAGGTTGTTAAGACCGGAGCTGGCGCTGCACTGTTGCGTGACCATGACCGCGCGGTAGCTGTTGCCGCAGCGGCCGCCAAGGGATCGGGCCTTCCCGTCACAGTCAAGATCCGTCCGGGGCAGAAGCCTGGCGAGACAGACGGTGTGACCCTCGCCAAGCGCCTTCAGGACGATGCCGGCGTTGCAGGCATCGGATTCCACCCTCGCCACGCGTCGCAGCAGCACAAGGGCCTGCCTAACTACGAGCTCGCCAAGGAAGTAGTCGAGTCCTTGGATGTACCGGTCACGATTTCCGGTGGCCTCCAAGACGCGGAGACAATCCGCAGAGTGTTCGAATACACAGGTTGCGATGCAGTGATGCTCGCCCGCGGAATCATGGGGAACCCATGGCTCTTTGAGGAGGTTCTCGGCAACCGTGACGAGCCGCCGACTCCACAGGAAATCGTCACTGAGCTTGATTGGACGATGGATAAGGCCGTTGAGCACATCGGCGAAGACCGTGCAGGGCGCTACCTGAGGAAGTTTTACCCTTGGTATGTGGATCGTTTGGACGGTGGGCACGAGCTCCAAGACGCAATGCAACGCGCTGAAGGCGTTGAAGCAGCACGTGAGGCATTTCACGCTGCGGCACTAGCAACTGCCTAGACAGGCCCGCTCACTGCTATGCTGCCGCGTCCCCAAGGGACGCAGAGTCCCGGAAGGCTGAATCATGCCAAGAGACGTAATCCTCACCAAAGAAGGCCTTGAAAAGCTCAAGGCTGAGCTAGAGCATCTGACGATCCAACGACGTCAGGAAGTTGCCGAGCGCATTAAGGAAGCTCGCGAATTCGGTGACATCTCCGAAAACAGCGAGTACGACGACGCAAAGAACGAGCAAGCAATGCTCGAATCACGCATCGCTCAGCTTGAAGAGCGCCTCCGTAACGCGACCATCGTTGACGCCAAAAAGGGTGGCACCGGCGCTGTGCGCATCGGCTCAGTCGTCAATGTCAAGGACGTCAAGACGAACAAGCTCACAACCTTCACAATCGTTGGCTCGGCCGAGGCAGACCTTGCCGCCGGCAAGCTCTCCAACGAATCGCCTGTTGGGCAGGCCCTGATGGGCCAGAAGAAGGACGCAACAGTTGAAGTCCTTCTGCCCAACGGCAAGAAGCGCAAGCTCAAGATCACCAAGATCGGCTAGAGGTCATGGCCGAAGGCCAGGATGAGCCAGTCGGCGAAAGCCGAGAGGAAGAGCTTGTAGCTGCACGTCGCGCTAAGGCGGATGCTTTACGCGCAGCTGGAGTTGAGCCGTTCCCTCACTCGTTTGAGGATGTTGAGGCGATCGCCTCAGTCCTCGACACGCATGAGGCGCTGGAGAATGGTGAAGAGACTGAGTCCAAGCACCGCGTAGGCGGGCGCCTGGCAGCGCGTCGCGGGCAAGGCGGCGCAGCGTTCATGGACCTTGTTGACCGCACAGGCCGCATTCAGCTGCTCGTCCAGTCAGATCATGTTGGCGACGAAGCCTTCGCGGCTATCACCGACCTTGATCTTGGCGACCTGATCGGAGTTGACGGCACCGCAATCCGGACCCGTCGCGGGGAGCTCTCGCTCAAGGTGGACGCGATCACGCTGCTCGCCAAGTCGCTGCGTCCGCCACCGGACAAGCACCACGGCCTGAAGGATGTTGAGACGCGCTACCGCCGCCGCGAGCTTGACCTGATCGCATCTGAGGAATCACGGGCGCTCTTCATCACCCGTTCAAAGGTGATCTCAACAATTCGTCGCTATCTGGACGACCTCGGGTTCATCGAAGTTGAAACACCGGTGCTTCAGCCCCTCTACGGTGGCGCGGCAGCACGGCCATTCACCACGCATCACAACACTCTCGACAAGGAGTTCTTCCTGCGGATCGCGCCTGAGCTTTACCTCAAGCGGTTGATCGTTGGTGGACTTGAGCGTGTCTACGAACTTGGCAAGGACTTCCGTAATGAGGGAATCAGCCAGAAGCACAACCCCGAGTTCACAATGCTCGAGTGGTACGAGGCCTACTCGGACTACATGGTTATCGCTGGGCGCCTTGAGGAGATCGTGCGCGAGTGCGCACGGGCAGTTGCTTACGAGGGCGAGATTGACTTTGAATCACCTTGGCGTCGCGAGACTCTTCAGGAGTCGATCCACTCACGGTGCGGAGTTGACATTGTCGCCAACCGCGACCGTGACTCGCTTGCAGCAGCGATGAAGGAGAAGGGGCTTGAAGTTCCGGAGACGGACACTTGGGCACAGCTCGTTGACGAACTCCTCACCAAGCACGTTGAGCCTCACCTTCAGCAGCCAACAATTCTCTTCGACTACCCGAAGGAGCTCTCACCGTTCGCTAAGGACCACCGTTCCCAGGATGGTCTAGTTGAGCGCTTTGAGGCTTACGCCGGTGGGATGGAAATCAGCAACGCCTTCACTGAGCTCAATGACCCTGACGAGCAGCGCCGCCGGTTCGAGATGCAAAAGGCTGACGCTGACGCTGGTGACGAAGAGGCCCAGCCTTACGACGAATCCTTTATTCGCGCGCTTGAGCAGGGCATGCCGCCTACCGGTGGCATTGGGATTGGCATTGACCGCCTCGTAATGCTCCTCACGGGGAGCAAGACGATCCGCGAAGTTGTGCTGTTTCCCGCTATGCGGGACGAACAGTAATCACTAGCCCACCGAGGCGCGTAAAGAAGAGGCATGACCGGCCGTCGTTGCTAGGATGAATCATGCTTCAACAGGACACTACGAGGAGGGCTTTTGATGTTTGAACGGTTCACCGAACGCGCACGCCAGGTAGTAGTCCTCGCTCAGGAGGAAGCACGCACCCTTAAGCACAACTACATCGGCACCGAGCACGTTCTGCTCGGCCTGCTTCGTGAAGAGGAAGGCCTCGCTGCCCGTGTCTTGGAGAGCCTTGACATCACAGCTGAGAAGGTTCGCTCACAGGTTGTTCGCATTGTCGGCTCCGGTGAGGAAGTCACCTCCGGCCAAATCCCGTTCACACCTCGCGCCAAGAAGGTTCTTGAGCTCGCCCTTCGCGAAGCTCTAAGCCTCGGCCACAACTACATCGGCACCGAGCACATCCTGCTTGGCCTGATCCGTGAGAACGAGGGAGTCGCAGCCCGCATCCTGCTCGACTTCGACGCAGACGCAGACAAGATTCGTAACGAAGTTATTCGCATGCTCTCCGGGCCAGGTGGCCGCCGCCAAGGCTCAGGCTCCAAGTCCGGTGAGAGCCGCAGCGAGGGCTCAGGCGAGGGCAAGAAGTCCTCGAAGCTTCTTGACCAGTTCGGTCGCAACCTCACCAAGCTCGCCTCTGACGGCAAGCTTGATCCAGTGGTTGGCCGTGAGACTGAGGTTGAGCGGATCATGCAGATCCTCTCCCGTCGCACAAAGAACAACCCTGTTCTCGTCGGTGAGCCTGGCGTTGGTAAGACTGCAGTTGTTGAAGGCCTCGCGCAGAGGATCATCAACGCTGATGTTCCTGAGCTTCTGAAGGGCAAGCAGATCTACACGCTTGACCTCGCAGCCCTCGTAGCGGGCTCCAAGTACCGCGGTGAGTTTGAGGAGCGTCTCAAGAAGGTCATGAAGGAGATCGCTCAACGCGGCGACATCATTCTCTTCATCGATGAGATCCACAACCTCGTTGGCGCAGGTGCAGCTGAGGGTGCGATCGACGCAGCTTCAATCCTCAAGCCAGCGCTTGCCCGTGGCGAGCTGCAAACAGTTGGCGCAACGACTCTTGACGAGTACCGCAAGTACCTCGAGCGTGACTCAGCGCTTGAGCGCCGGTTCCAGCAGATTCGTGTTGAGCAGCCTTCAACTGAGGAGACAGTGCAGATCCTCCGCGGCCTGCGTGACCGCTACGAGGCGCACCACAAGGTTGAGATCACCGACGAGGCACTTGAAGCAGCAGCCGATCTTGCTGATCGCTATATCTCAGAGAGGTTCCTTCCAGACAAGGCAATCGACCTGATTGACGAGGCCGCATCCCGCATGCGGATCAAGTCCATGAGCGCACCACCGGTGCACCGTGAGCTTGAGGACGAGATCGAAGAGACTCGCCGTTCCAAGGAGAAGGCGATCGAAGACCAAGAGTTTGAGAAGGCAGCAGGCCTGCGCGATGAAGAGCGCCAGCTGATTGCCAAGAAGCGTGAGATGGAAGACGCATGGGAAGAGGGCGAAGAGACTGAGCGCCCAGCCATCGGCGAAGAGGAAATCGCCGACATCGTTTCGATGTGGACTGGCATCCCGGTCTTCAAGCTGACCGAAGCAGAGACTCAGAAGCTGATCCGCATGGAGGAAGAACTCCACAAGCGCGTAATCGGCCAAGAGGCTGCAGTTGAAGTCATCTCCAAGGCAATGCGTCGGTCACGCGCTGGGCTCAAGGATCCGAAGCGTCCAACTGGTTCCTTCGTGTTCCTCGGCCCATCAGGCGTCGGTAAAACCGAGCTCGCGAAGACCCTTGCCGAGTTCCTGTTCGGCGATGAGGATTCAATGATCCGCATCGACATGTCCGAGTACATGGAGAAGCACGCTGTCTCGAGGCTTGTCGGTTCACCTCCAGGCTACGTCGGGTACGACGAGGGTGGTCAGCTGACTGAGGCAGTCCGCCGCAAGCCATACAGCGTGCTCCTGCTTGACGAGATCGAGAAGGCTCACCCTGATGTCTTCAACATCCTGCTGCAGATCCTTGAGGACGGTCGTCTGACCGACTCCCAGGGCCGCACAGTTGACTTCCGCCACTGAGATCGG
>CALJKH010000053.1 GCA_937973575.1 uncultured Solirubrobacterales bacterium
TGATGCTCTCCTTGTAGATACCGAGGTAGCTCAGCATTGGGTTGAGCTGTTGGAGGAAGGTGTCCAGCCCGCCAAGCACCTTGTTGAGGCCCGGCTGGCTGCCATTGCCATTCAAGAACTTGCCGATCGCAGGTTGCCCAGCTACAGAAGCGTCTGTCAGCGGCCCAAGCTTGGTCAGGACAGTCTTCAAAGGTGGTGCGAGCTGACCGACTGAGACCAGCGTCGGACTCAGCTGCTCAGCAGCTGGTTGGAGCTGCTTGATCAGAGGGTCAGCATCAATCGCGAATGCCTTCAGGCGGTTGAGAGTCTTGGTGCTCTGAGCCTCGAAGGTTGGCAGGACCTGGAATGTCTCGGCCAGCTGCTGGTTGCGCAGCGCAGTTGTTTGGAAGACGGCGTTTGAGTTGGTGATCAGCGAGCGAAGCTGATGATCACGGGCGGTCAGGGCAGTGAAGACTGTTCCTGTGTCGCGAACGAGCGTCTGGACAGCTGCGCTGTCGCTGTTGAGAACACTGAGGACTTGGTCAGCTGACTCAGTAAACGGTGGAAGGTTGCCGAACGCATCGTTTACATCGCCACCACGCCCTGCCAACGACGCTGCAGCGCCCTGCTGCCAGTCTTGGAAGCCCTTACGAGTCTCCTTGTCGAAGGTGCTGAAGATCTGATCGATGGTGACTTGTTGCTTCACCTGCTTCTCAGGAAGAGTTCCACCGTCGGCAAGCGGCGCGCCGGA
Source organism: uncultured Solirubrobacterales bacterium (assembly GCA_937973575.1). Classification (GTDB taxonomy): domain Bacteria; phylum Actinomycetota; class Thermoleophilia; order Solirubrobacterales; family Solirubrobacteraceae; genus WLNJ01. The sequence goes on from CALJKH010000053.1 coordinate 731, forward strand.
GGCACGGTTGCCTGGGGTGAGCTCTACATATGTCTCGCCGAGCAGGGTCTTCGTCCGCAGGATCGCCCTTGTATCCGCCGGAATTGGCGAGTAGCGAGGGTCAATCTGAAGCTGCGCAACTGTGCTGTTGCCCTTACCGAGCTCAACTGTGGCGACCTTGCCTACGGGAACTCCGGATATCCGTACATCCGCCTGAGTTGCCAGCTGCCCGGCAGCTTCGAAGCGCACGTTGACCCTGTAGCCCTTGGCTGCGAATGGCACTGGGCCACCGAAAGCGACCCAAAGGAAGAGGATCAGGCCGAAGCAGGACAGCGCGAAGCCGGCCATTACGAGGAGTCGAGGAAGTGTAGGTGCTTGCTTTTGCATGGTCTATGAACCCCTACATACGACTGGTGGAACGCTTGTCGGCCGTGGGGCACGCAGCAACTGAAGGGTCGCCCAAACGCTCGGCGAGCCAACGGAGTAGTTGCCGCCAGGCGCGCATACGTTTGAAAGGACCGAGTTGACGACCTGCCAGGTGTTCTGGGAACCAAGGAAGACCGTCTGGCGCACTGGGCCGGCGGCATCCTGGTTGAGGATCTGAGCGTTCGTGTTATGGCCCAGCCAGAAGGCGTTGAACAGGTATGGCAGGGCTTGAACTGATGGATCCTTGTAAGTCAGCTCGTTCACACCGTAGTTGAGCGACTTAGCTGTCTTAAGCAGTCCAGGTGAGGCAGCAGCAAGGTTCTGCGAGGTTGGCTTGAGGAGCCTGAGTGCTGGCAGCGAGTCGACCGAGAACGGCTTGATCTGATCCCGCAGCGGAGCGAGTGTCTGCGCGAAGAATGGCTGGCTGGCCTGCTCAACCGCGGCAAGCCCATTAGCTGCAGGCAGAAGGTTCTTAAGCACTGGGCCGGCAATCTGCGACGACGTGTTCAAGTTCTGGACCGCTGTGTTGGTGGCCGAAAGAGCACCCGGCAGCAGGTTGATTGTCTGCTTGATGTTGGCCTCCTGCGCTGCGAATGCAGAGAGCGAGGCATTGCTCTGCTTGACGAACTCGGACAGCTGGGTGTCCTTGGAGCCAAGGGCGGTAAGGAGAAGCTGCGTGTAAGTGATCGACTTCTTGATGTTCGTCTGACGCTTCTGAAGCTGGCTTGTGATCTTCGCGATGTTGCGCTGAGTTGGGTCAAAGCGCCTCAACACTTGGGCGAGAGTGCGCCCGTTACCAACAAGGCCGCGTCCGCCCCCGTTAAGCAGCAGCACGAGGTAGTCGCGCGTGTCTGCGTCAAGGACGCTGAGGAATTCGTCGAAGTTCACATCAGGCTGAGTGTGTGAGACCGAGATCGTTGCGTTCTCGCTTAGCGGCGCGCCAGAGGCTGATGAGCCTGGGTCAAGGGCAATGATCATGTCCTTGAGTCCCGTCTTCGGGCGGAGAAGCATGGTGGCGTTGGGGTAGATCCGGTCCTTGAACTTCGGATCCATGTCCATCGTCACGACAGCGCGACCGTCTGTGAGGTCAACCGCTGACACCTGCCCGACAGGCACTCCCGCGATGTTCACGGTTTGGCCCTGACCAGGCGTTACCGCTTGGGCTGTTTGGAATTCAGCCTTCAGTTGGAAGGTGTCGTGGCCAAGCACTGGCACCCATGACGGGGCATTGACATTCTGGTTCACAAGGATGAACAGCGTGATCGACGCTGCGATACCCACGAGCACGAGCACCGCGATGAAGTCCTTGAAGTGTTTGCGGATCGCGACGCCCATTAGCCTGGTGATCCTGTCGTGTCGGCAGCGCCCTTAGCTGCAGTTGCGTCGTTCAAGTTGACTGTCGAGGTAACTGGGTTGGTTGGGTCAACACAGTTAGTCGTTGGGCTGTACCTAGGCTGCTGATCGCGACCGAAGTAACGCGGGCTTGTACCCAGTGGTGGGTTCGGCATGTTGCCCCAGACTGGCGACTTAAGGTTGGCCTGGCCGCTGACCTCTGTGAGGGCAAGCTGCAGGTTGCCGCCAGTTGATGAGTTGCGGGTCTGCTGTGCGCCACCCGTCTGTGCGCGGATGAACTGGCCGTTGCCGTCGTAGTTCTGCGACTCGCCAGCCATACCGACGAGCGCGAACCAGAACTCCTTGTAGGCCTCTTGGTTGGTGCTGAAGTCGTAGCCGGTGCCGGAGTCGGAGATCTTCTGATCACCAGTTGGAAGGATCTTGTAGAAGAAGCACTGGGCCAGCTGCTTGGTCTGCGGCAGGATCTGGATTTGCTGCGCGACAGTCTGAGCAGTTGCGGCCGTGATCGGCTGCAGCAGCTTCATCGTGGCTTGGAGGTGGTTCTTGTCCAGCACGATCGCGGCTTCCTTCGCCCATGGGGTACCGACAGCAACGGTGGCTGGCGTTTCCTCAGCCGCAGGAATGAGAGCAAGGGAGAACGCTGAAAGCGATGGCAGTGCAGCGTTGACGCTGCCAAGAGCGTTGTAGGTGTTGTTGACAGTCGGGCCAAGCAGCGCAATGGACTGCTGAAGCGCAGCTGGGTTTGAGCCAAGTGCCTGCATCGTGTGGCTGAAGTTGGTGACGAAGCCAGCAAGGTCTGATTCGTTGGCGCTGAGCTGCGCTGTTGTTGCACCAAGGCCCTTGACGAACTTGCCAAGGTCACCGGGATGCTCACCAAGGAAGCCTTGGTTGACGATCGCAGTGCCCTTAAGTGCCTGTGGCGTGTACTTAAGTGACTTGTTGAGGGCCTCGCCGCCAGTTGTGTCCTGGACTTCAGCTGGAAGCTGTGCGTTCTCTGCTGGGGTTGGCTTTGAGTCAAGCGCTGTGCCAAGGCCCTGCAGGAGGTTCTGAAGGTCCTCGCGCGAGCTGTACTGAAGGCTTGTCAGCACTTGGTCAAGCTGGACAGGTGTGGACGTCTGGGTGACCGGAAGGATGTCCCCATCCTTCAACTCTGGGCTTGCCGGAGTGCCGGAGGTTGCGTCGACGAAGAAGTTGCCCTCGAGGAAGATTCGTGGGCGGATCTTCATGGTGGCGTCCTTATGCATTGGCAGCCCGTTGTCGTCGATCTCCATCGTTACAAGAGCTGACGAAGTGTCCTTGTAGCGAGCTACGTCAAGCACCTTGCCGACATTCACGCCTGCGATTCGCACTGGCGAATCAGGGCGGATCGAGTTAGCCGATGTGAAGACAGCCTTAACTTGGTACCCGCCAGTGAACGGCACATCCTTCGTGAAACCGAGGTAGATGCCGACCGAGCTGATCGCGAGCACGATCACCGCAAGGCGCACGTTGTGCTGAGTGCGCAGGCGGCGTGGGACCTGTGAGCGGTCTGGGCCGTCGCCGTTTGGTGTTTGTCCGTTAGTGCTCATTGCCTATCGGCCCGGTGGGGTTGAAGGGATGGTGGTGATGTCATGCAGAGTGCCAGCGCTTGGGTTCAGACCCTCAGCAGCTGTGATCTGCGCAGACTGGAAGGCGGATCCGTCAGGCGCTGCATCTGGGAAGTACTCGTTACCGGCGTTACAGGCCTTGATTGGCTTGCCGTTGTAGGTGTCGCCAGGCGCTGTTGTGAACGGGTAGGAGTTGGAGTGCAGGTAGTTGGTTGAGAAGGAGCCGTTGCCTGTAGGACCATTTGCGTAGGTCTTGCCACCGGTAACTGGGTTACCTGAGGAGCCGCCCTCGGAGTTCGATGCCCAAGCCGTCCATGGGTCCGGACCATTTGCGGGCACGATCGGAAGGGCGCGCTGAAGCGTGCCGCCGCCACCGCTGATCGTGTAGCCGTCAGAAGCGGTGCTGGCCACGTTCCGCAGCAGGACGCTGGCGTAGTTGCAGTTCTCCTGTGCTGGCGCAACCCAGTTCACAAGCGGAGCACCTGCGTCAACTGTGCCGATCAGCCTGACGATTCCGCGCTGTGTATCAGCGTCCTTAAGGAAGGTCTGAAGGTCGGTAAAGAGTGTTGCGAGACGAGTGTTGAGCTCCGCTGAGCGGGCAAGGCCGCCAGCTGGATCTGCGCCAGCCGCGACTGCCTCACTAAGCGTCGTTGCAGACGATCCGAGAGCCTTTGTTCCTGGCGTAAGGGTGTTGAAGAACTTGGCTGAGTCCTGAAGGAACGGACGTTGAGCCGGCAGGCTGCTGATTGCAGCGTCAAGGGCAGGTGGACCGCCAACGATGGACGCTTGGATTGACCCTGTGACACTGGCGAGAGCTCCGAAGGTTGTCTCCAACCCGACGAACACGCCAGCCTGTTGTTCAGCCACCGGGGCAGCCTGGTCCGCTGCTGCAAGAAGTGCTGGGAACAGCTTGTTCAGACCTGTTTGAGGGTCAGACAGGTTCTTCATCACCGGCGTGAGGTTGAGGAGCAGCGGGCCGAGGTTGCGGATCGTCTGGTTCAAGTCCAGCCCACGGCCACCAATTGCGTTGCCGAACTCGATCAAGTTCGCTGATGACGCCACGCGGGTTGGCTTGTCAAACATGTTGAAGATGTCGTCGATCTGAACT
>CALJKH010000054.1 GCA_937973575.1 uncultured Solirubrobacterales bacterium
AAGCTGGCCCGCAAGCGTCTGCCACTGCGTTCCATCGTTGGGACTCCATATCTTCACGATCTTTTCCACATCCTCCGATGAGACAACCGTACTACCGTTTTCCCGTAAGCCCGTTGCCACTGAATCGAGGAAGTCAGCTTTGAATCCCTTGTCTGCCTCGTCCGTGGCAACAGCAAGCAGAACTCGGCTCGCCACCTCAAGTGCCCGTTGCTCCACGACTCGGACCGTGGCGTTCCATTGCTGCTGGTGTGCAGCAACCCAACTGCACGCTGTAAACCCAAGCAGCGACAACGAAGCCGCTATGATAAGGGCTGGAGTATTCTCTCCAGCCAGAGGTCTGCCTGAATCACCCTTGTCATTAGGCACGCTCCCGCCCGTGACCTGCTTATCTTTGGCCGCGTAGGCAAAGGTACCGCCGGAAACAACAGCGATCAGTCCTGCAATCCCAGTGATCGATTCGCGCAGATGCTCGGGAAGGAATGCGATTAGCTTTGGATTCATCGCAATGGCAGAAGCCAATACCGTAATCCAGCCGGTGACAGTCGTGCGCCAGTTAGCGCCAAGAAAGGTGGTCATCATTGCCCGGCCTCCGTGTCAATCTGGGTAGAGCTTGCGAACTCGCCGCTCACATCGATCTCCACCCCATCGCGTACTCGCAACACCGCTCGGTCTTCTCCGAGACTCAGCCAGCGTTTCACGATCACATCGCAGTAGGCGGGGGAAATCTCCAGCCCGTAGACCCGCCGTCCCAACTGTTCGCCCGCAATCAGCTGACTTCCGCTCCCACTAAACGGTTCGTAACACAGTCCGTTCCTCTTGGTGTGCTGGCGCATTGCGATCGCAAAGCACTCCAGCGGCTTTGGTGTCGGATGATCCGGCCTCTCATCATTATTAAGCCCCTCAATCTCCCAGACGCTCCGCTCGTAGTCGCCAGTCTCGCGGGGTGGCTTGTTTCCTTTGAGCCACCCCATAAAGCACGGTTCGTGTGCCCAGAGGTACCAGGAGCGGGTCAGTATCGGTCGATTCGGTTTTGCCCAGATGATCTGTTGATGGACAAACGCGCCGTTCTTCTCCCACGCATCCTCCACCATTCTCTGCCTGCGGCTTGCGTGCCAACAGTACCACGCGGCCGCTGGCTCAATCGCCTCGGCAATGGCTACCTTGATGAAGCGATCATAGAGGTCGCAGTTCCGCTCATCATCGGCTTCATCCCATGTTGCTCCGTAGGTTTCGCTCCAGTCAGTGTTTTTCGTCGAAGTAGATCCGGGATGATTCGTGCCGTTGTAGC
>CALJKH010000055.1 GCA_937973575.1 uncultured Solirubrobacterales bacterium
TCCAACCGCCGGGCCAAAGATCGGCGCTCTGACCTCTTCGCCCACCATCAGTGCAACCGACTTTGTCTCGTCGTCTACCCCAAGCGTGAGTTCGACTGGATCAACCGCTAGGGCCGCTATAGGCACGCCAGTCTCCAAAGTTGCGATTGTGATCGCGTCTATCGGCTGGCCGCCTGACCTGAATCCCCCTTCTATGAGGCGCCGGCGGACTATTCCTTCAAGGCTTGAGTCACCTGCATCGCCTTCCATGCCAAGCCCAACGCGCAACGCTCTATAGGCAGCTGCCACTGGCTCTGCCTGAATGTGGACAGCCTTGGCGCCGTTCATTCGCTGTGCCAAAGCGTCTAGCTCCTCCACCACGCCGCTTGAGCTTGATCTAGCTGCGCTAGCTGTGCAGGTGAGCAATCCAACACCTGGGAACTCATCGGCTAGTACTCCAGCCACCGAACACTCGTGGATCCCGTCGATGGCCATGGCTACTTCGGTGAGGTGAGCAGAGCGTTGACCTGCCCCTGAAGCCACGCTGAATTGTTCACATCGGAGCCGATCAGGGTGCCCTTAACAGCCCCGCCCTGCTGAGCCACGACAACTGTCGGGCAGACTGCAATGCCGTAGCGATTGGCAAGCGTTGCGCTGCGATCCCAGACAGTCGTTACCTGAGGCTGCGTTGCTGCGAGCTTGATCAGTGGCTTGCGGTCATCCCGCAGCCCAACAAGGACCACAGTCACCTTTGGATTTGCCCGCGCCAGCGACCCGAGGGAAGGCTGAAGTTTGCGGCACTCCTTGTCATCCACAGTCACAAACCCGACGACGACTGGCCCGCGCTTCGAAGCGGGACATGACACAAACGCGCCCCGCAGCTTCACATCACAGGCATTAGGGGTGATGTTGACATCGCCATTAAGAGTCGAAGCGGCCAGCGGCGCTGCAAACGCTGGCATCTGGCTCCCAACCGGGGGCCCTTTGGCACCGGTTCCCTTGTGCCCAGCGGTTGAGACGATCGCGACTACTGCGAGCGCAATCAGGGCAACAGCGCCAATTACGCCTGAGGCGCTCTTCAAGACTCGCCAGCCTGCCTTTTGCTCAACACCCTGACCATGGCCGGCACGATCACTGCAACGGCGAGAAGAGCAACTAGAAGGTCAATCACCGTCGCGAGGCCGAACTCGCTCAAGATCCGGATGTCACTGAGGATCAGGACACCGAAGCCAGCAACGACGGTGGCGCCTGAAATCGCGATTGCCCGACCGGTCGTTGAGAACGCGCGGCCGAGAGACTCTTCGACGCCGACGCCTACTCCGGCCTCAGCCCGCTGGCGCTCTGACAGAAGCACGGCAAACTCGGTTCCGATCGCGATCACGAGGGCTCCAAGTGCAGCTGACAGCGGATTCAGTTCCACCCCGAGGAGCCACAGCGCAAGGCTTGCCCAACCTGTGGCGAGGAGCGTCGCTACCAACGGCACAGCGAGGCGCCTCCATGACCTGAAGGCGAGCCCGAGAGCAAGCCCCGAGGCGAGCAGTGCGACAAGAGTGATCAGGCGGCGCGAGTTCTCATTCGACAGGCTCTGGTTGGCTGCTGCTGCCACAACCGGAAGGCCACCGACATAGGCGGTTACTCCAGCTGGCGCTGACTCAACACGCTTACGAAGGTCGTCAAAGACCTTCTGCTGCTCACTCTCTGGCATCAGACGAATGCCGAAGGTAGTCAGCACTGCCTTGTTGTCTGGCGAGATAGTCGCCGACTTGAAGTATTCGGGGATACCGGCAATAGCCGCATTGGTTTGCTGGGCTGAGTTTGACGTGGCAATTAGGTCCGTAAGGGCCGTTCCAGGGCAGAGCGAAGCCCCGGCGCCACAACCCTTCTTCTCGGTCCAGCCCCATGCCTGCAGGGCGTCATCGCGGAGGGTCTTTAGCCACTTCAGGGTCGCTGGGTCAGTGACCCTGTCGCCTGTGATCATCAGGTCGACCTCACCAGCAACGCCAGTCTGGCTCTGCAACACCTTCAAGTCCTTAAGCGCTGGCGTACTGGCAGGGACAAGCCGCGTGATGTCCGATTCGACGACAAGGCTGCCTTCAACCGCCCAGCCAGCTGCGGCCAAAACAACGGCAACAAGAAGTACCCGCTTCGGGTTCCTAGCGGTTGCGGACCTCGCAGTCGAGAGCCAGTTGCCAGCCTTGCCAACCAGGCTAAGCTCGCCGACTATCTCTCGAGCGCCTGCTGTGGCCGAGTCAATCCACTCAGCTGCGGGTGTGGTGAACCCACGCCCTGCTCCCAGCGAGGCAAGCCCAGCTGATCCGACGGTGAGAGCACAGATCAGAGCCACTGCGACTCCTGCGACCAGAACGAGGCCGAATCCGCGGACCATCGGCACCGGGGACAGGAGGAGCGCAAGGAACCCGGCTGCAGTGCCAAAGGCAGCAGCAGCAATTGGCGGGCCGCCGCGACGGGCGGCCTCAGCCCCACTTTCAAGACGGTCCGCACCTTCCTCCTCAGTCTCGACAGTGCGGGCTTGGAGCTGCACGGCATAGTCCACTGCCAGGCCGATCAGCACTGGCACTCCACCGACAGCCGCAACTGTGAATGAGAGGCCGAAGATCGCCATCCCGCCGAACACAAACGCTGCTGACAGGAGCGCCATTCCAAGAGGCAGCAGCCTTGACCTAACTGGGAAGGCAAGCCCAAGAGCAAGCGCCATAAAGGCCGCGGCAAGCAGGAGCAGTGGCAGCGCAGCTGACGCCACCTCGTTAGCGAGCCCCTCCGCTAGGACCGATGCGCCGGTGACTAGGTAGCGGCCACTCTTCAACTTGAACTCAGGCATTCGCGTGGCAGCTTCAACGTCGCGGGTCAGCTGCTCCTTAGCTGATGCTGAAAGGCCGGCCTTTGGCTTGACTTGAATCAGTGCTGCCTGCGGGGACGGGAAGAGGTAGGAGAACCGCTGCTTGGGCTGGCCGGCGCCCAAGCTTGGCTCAAAAACGATTGATGAGACGAACTCAGTGTTGGCGATGCTTGGCAGGCCAGTGATTCCAGTCTGGACTTGGAGTCGGGCCAGCGCTGAGGCCGACTTCTGCTGCTCGGTCTGGGCGGCAGCTTGGCCAGCTGCAGCCGCAGCCGCTTCGCCGAGGCCAGCTTTAAGAGCTTGGGCTCGGGCAGCGTCGTTGGCAGCTTGGACCCGGCCAGCAGCTGCCCTCAGCTCACCGCTCAAAGCAGATGTGATCTGGGTTGCCGCCTCATTAAGGAAGGTCGCTGGGCCATAGACACGCTTAACGCTCTGCGCTGCTGCGATACGGGCGCAGGCACTATTCGCACCCCCGTAAGGCTTGGCGTCCTTAGGCACATTGCCGCCAAGGCAGCCCTCAAGTCGAAGCAGGCGCCCAATGTCAGTCGTCAGGAGGAGCTGTTGAAGGTCTTCCTGCGCCATCACAACGATCGAGTCGTCGCCGAATCGCGCCTTGATCGCATCAGTCTGCCGCGATGCCTCCGCTGCCTTTGGGACCAGTGAGTCCGTACCCGCTGTGGGCTTTAGGCCCGTAAACGCGAGGGCGGCAAACACAACGCCAAGCGACAAGGCACCGGCTATCACTGCCCTCCGGTTCCGGACTGCAAATGCTGCAATGGCGCCAAGCGCCGTGGCGGCCCGGGTCACGGAGCCTGCGTGATCAGCGGGAACAGCGTGGAGAAGCCAGGCACGTTGGACTGCTGGTCACATGCTGGTGCAAATGGAGCATTGGTTGTGCCCGCGAAGGCCATTGCCTTAAGCGCTTGAACAAGCGTGGCGTCAACGTCATAAGGCGGTACCTGTGGTCCAGGCCTGTCTGGCGCGTCAGCCGTTGTCGGCGCATTTGGCTTGGTTGAACCCGAGCACTGGTCAACTTGGTAGTTCTTCAGGTTCCACGAGTAAGGCAGCTGCCCATTCTCAGGTGCGTAGTACGGCGTTGTCCTGTTGGTCGTTGGACGTGAAGGCATTGGCGCAAGCGACAGGACATTGATCGGAGCGAGAGCCCTCAGGTAATGGATGTTTGCCGACCAGTCTTCTGGCCCACCAGCGGTGAACTCAGATGCCTGAGTTGCGGCTGCAGCGTTGC
>CALJKH010000056.1 GCA_937973575.1 uncultured Solirubrobacterales bacterium
CCATCGGCGGCTTGATGGCCGTGCCCGTCGGGGCCTGCGGCGGCGCGGGCGGGCGATTCGGCGGCGCGGGCCGTGGCGCCGGCTGCGAGCGGCGGGACGAGGAACCGCGCCGCGCGCGGCCCGTTCGCGTCGGCGAACGCTTGATCTAGGCACCAGACGTCCTGATCGCCCGACCGATCGAACATGGGCCTGAACAGGCCGCCAGTGAAATCGGCGTCTGCCATGCTGACCCGGATTTGATCTGTCCGATCTTCGAAGCCTGGACTTGGGGTTTCGAACCGGGCGCTGACTGCGCCCCACGCGGTCGGATCGAGCCGAAGGTCGGGATCATCATCCGTCAGAATGAGGTTGAAGCTCCCAGGACCAAGGTCACAGTCCCGGCTCTCCGGGGGGACCCGGAAAATGAGGTAACGGCGCCCGCGATTGACCCAATGGCGGATCACCGACAAGCCAGTAATAGCCCGGCCCGCATCGCGCCGACGCCGGGCCGGCTGAGCCAGGCCAATCAGGGCGTCGAGCATGCCGGCGCGGCTCTCCAGAAGTTCGCAAGCAAGAAGAAGGTCCAGATCGTCGGTATTCAGGGGATCGAAAGTCGCCTGGAAACGGAAGGGCCGCTTGGCCAATCGCAGTATAGGTTGTGGCGAGGCGGCGTTCTGCGCGAACAGCCATCCGACGATTTGAGACAGCGCCATAAGCCTCGCTGAAACGTCCGCCTCCACCTGGACCGGAGTTGCTGATCCTGGTCTCCCCTCGCGAAGGGCGCGGATCACTTCGATGGAGAGCAACGACGAAAACGGCCGCACGAACGCCTCCGTCGGGCTATAAGCATCAGCGAGCGCTCCTGAGGAGGCAAGTGCCTGGCTAACCTGGCGTAAGTCGTAGGAGACCTGGGTCGGCAACGCGTAGAGCTGTTCGATCACGGTTCGAAGCGCTGTAGCCGGCAGGTGATGAGCCCCGCGAAACTCAGGTTCTGGGACCACGTCCTCTGGCGGGAACAGCCGCACGAGATGCAGCAGCCCGCTCCGAATCCTAGGATCGTCGAGATGGCGGCCGACCGCCTCCTGCAGGCGGATTGCTTCGGTCGGTTCGTAGAGGAAGATGTGCGAGTAGATGCTACTTCCTGCTTGGTTCGCCGCGTCCACCTCAATCAGGTCGGCGACGAGTTGGCCAAGCACTTCAGCGATCACAGAAGCCTCCTCGGCAGCTTCCGCGGTTCGCGGCACGCGGATCACCTCCCGCTCGCGCAAGCCATTGCGGTAGAGGGCGTAACCTACAGCGGCCAGCCGATCATCGACCGGGTCATGGTCGATGGTGAGGAACAGAGCCACATCAGACCGAGGCGGCATGAGGTAGGTGTGCGCCTCGTCTGTGCGGCGCGGCTGCTGTGCGATAATGGCGTTAGCTCGGGTAACGAGAAGATCCGCCCTGCGGCTGAGCGACCAGCCGATTCCTGGAGCGGCCGCTAGGCCTGTGGCACTCGCAAGGTCGCCCACCCGGCGCACTCCAAGCCTGTGCAAGGCGCGTTTCGCTTCGTGAGTTAGGCCCGCGACGGCAGAAACGTCGCGCGTTTCCGGAGGCAACGTTTCGGAGATTGTCCCCATGCAGTGCTCAAGAAATTTGCACTGCTCGCACTTGAAATACAGATGGAAGAAGGTGTCGTCACGCCGCGGGGTGCCCTCCCCCGGTTCCACGGCGCGACTAGCGATCTGCGGCAGCACGTTTGAACAGAAGTCATCGACAAGCCTTTGGTAAGGTCCAAGCCGGAAAGGATCGGGATAATGGGCGTCGCCTTCAGCTGTACCGCCGTCTGGAATGCGCCAAATCTCGCCAATGGGATGGACGTCTGCGTCGACCCGCAACTCCGCCAACAATGCTTCTAGTACGCGTGCGTAAAATGCTACCTGGGTCTTGTGGAACGGCGTCGCGCGGCGGGTGGCCTTCACGTCCATGATCTGAAATACGACGCGGCCATCAATGACCTCCCTCTTCACGAGGTCGGGGAACACGCGCTTTAGGCTGACGCCCGTGCCGCGAAGCTGCGGCAGGCCTCCTCTGGGACGGAGATTCAGTTGCGAGGCGTATGGAACACCCGAGCTGCCCCGCAGAAAGTTGATCGCATCGATCTCTGACAGCCCAAATTCCCCAGGATCAGGTCGAAGCACTCCTGCGCCGCGCTGGAGGCGCTGAAGCACGCGCTCTTCATAATCAACGCCAAGAATCGCCCAAGATTGTTCACGAACATCGGCAGTGATTGGAAGTGAGGCAAGTTCCTCGTCGGTAAACAGCTCGTAGCGAACCTTACGCTCGCACCGGTACTGAAACCATGCTTTTACTGTCGAGGCGCTAAGCGCTAACGCCATTACTTCCCCCGTGCGCTCAACCGTTTTGATCACAGTTGGCGGTTCAATGCCAGCGGTTGTGGTAGCGCTTCGCTAAGTGACTTTGGATCCCGCCACCGTATCTCGGTCAAGCCCGATCTGAAAACCGGTCATAGGCATCGATCTTGCGAACCAGAAGGTCGATCTCGCCCCTGTAGATCTCGGTCTTGAGGAAAGTGATCTCAGCGTCCCTGGCCGCTTCGTCGACGTCGATGTACCAGGCACGCGGCGAGGAGGTTCCCTCCCCGTTCCATCGAAAACCCCGGGCCTTCAACACATCCTTCAAGTCGAAAGGCGAATTCTCCGCCCATATGCGGAATGAAGGACGACGCGCACGGTCCAGGAGCTGTGCAAGACCAGTTTGGCCGCTCTTAGGAAGGACGCGAGCCAGCAGCTCGATAGCCGCCAAACAGTCGTAGGTGGCGCGATGGCCCTCGTAGAAGAAGCCCGCGCCCATGGCGAGATAGGCCAGCTTGGTTCCCTCAT
>CALJKH010000057.1 GCA_937973575.1 uncultured Solirubrobacterales bacterium
CGCAAGATGGAGGAGTCCATCACGATGGAGCAGCTCGACCACGACCCCGAATCAGGTGTCAGCAGCGAGCTCCTCACGCTCAACATTGGCCCCCACCACCCTGCCACGCACGGTGTTCTCCGCCTGATCGTCACCCTTGAAGGCGAGATCGTGCGCGACATCAAGCCGATGATCGGCTACGTCCACACAGGTATTGAGAAGACAGCCGAGCAGAAGGCTTACTGGAAGGTCATCCCAGTCGTTGAGCGGATGGACTACCTCTCGTACTACTTCAACGCAATGGCGTTCTGCGGATCGGTTGAGACTCTGACCGGCGTAGAGGTCCCCAAGCGTGCCCAATACCTGCGCGTGATCCACATGGAGCTCAACCGGATCATGAGCCACATGGTCTGGCTTGGCACCAGTGCTTTGGACCTCGGCGCAATGTCAATGTTTTGGTACTGCTTCCGCGAGCGTGACGCGATCCTCGACCTGTTCGAGATGAGCTCCGGCCAGCGGATGCACACGCGTTACATCCAAGTTGGCGGCGTGATGGACGACATCCCAGTTGGCTTTGAGAAGAAGCTGCGCAAGTTCATCAAGTCAATGCCGAAGAGTGCTGACCAGTACTCGGACATGCTTGAGAACAACGAGATCGTCCTCCAGCGTCTTCGCGGCACCTGCCCAATGCCGGCAGACCGACTCCTTGAGTACGGCGTCACCGGCCCGCTTCTGCGCGCCGCCGGTAACCCTTGGGATCTGCGTAAGGCTGCTCCCTACTCCTCATACGAGGACTTCGACTTCAAGATCCCTGTCGGCACAGTTGGCGACAACTACGACCGTTACCGCGTGCGCCACGCTGAGCTTTACGAATCGGTGAAGATCATTGAGCAGGCACTTGATGGCCTGCCCGAGGGCCCGCACATCACTGAGGACAGGAAGTACGCACTTCCACCACGTGAGGAGCTTGCGACCTCAATGGAAGCTCTGATCCACCACTTCAAGCTTGTAACTGAAGGCTTCCGCGTTGCTGAAGGCGAGGCGTACTACCCAATCGAGTCACCACGTGGCGAGCTTGGCTGCTTTGTTCGCTCTGACGGCTCAAGCAAGCCAGCGCGAGTCCACATGCGCGACCCCTCGTTCGTGAATCTTCAAGCCACAGCTGAGATGTGTGAGAACTGGTACATCGCCGACCTTATTGCTGCCTTGGCGATGGTTGACCCTGTCCTCGGAGGCATTGACCGATGACAGAAGTCACACGCTTCACCCACGGTTCGCGAATTCCAGGTTGGGACGACGCTGCTGACCTTCGCAAGGCACCAGCAGGCGTGCCCGATCCGGCACAGGTCCATGTGCCTGAAGAACTTCGAGCTGAGATTGAAGCCAAGATGGCCGCCTACCCAGAGGAGCAGTCAGCTCTGATCCCCGCACTACACGCGGCCCAGAAGGTCCACGGTTGGTGCTCACCTGAGGCAATTGAGCAGGTCGCCTGCGTAATGCGGATCACCCCGGGCCAAGCAGCAGCAGTCGCAACCTTCTACGACATGTTTGAGACGAAGCCAGTTGGCCGCCAGACGATCTACGTCTGCACCAACATCTCTTGCAGCCTTCGCGGAGGGGACCAGATCCTCACAGCGATGAAGGAAGCAGCTGGCGACGACCCAGACTTCAACATCCGCGGCTTTGAATGCCTCGGCGCCTGCGACATGGCACCAATGGCTTCAGTCAACGGTGACTTCGTTGGCCCGCTGGAAGACAGCGACTGCAGAACGATCGTCGACAACATCAAGGCCGGTAACGAGGCCCTTGCGGCCAAGTCACTCAAGGTTCGCCCTTGTGCCGATGAGGCAGGCAAAGCAGCTGGAGGTAGCGAGTGAGCGCAATCCTTTTTGACCGCATTGACGAGCCTGGCCTTGCTGACATCTCCGTATACGAGAAGCGCGGCGGCTACGAGGCACTCCGTAATGCACTCAAGCAGCCACGCGAAGGCCTTGTTGAGGAACTGAAGTCGTCCGGCCTGCGCGGCCGTGGTGGTGCTGGCTTCCCGCTTGGCATGAAGGCTTCGTTCATTCCCGGTGGGGACATGGACAAGTACCTCGTTTGCAACGCAGACGAATCGGAGCCTGGCACCTTCAAGGACCGTGAGCTGATGCAGAAGAACCCTCACCAGCTGATCGAGGGAATGATCATCGCGGCCTACATCGTTGGCGCCAACCGCTCCTTCATCTACATCCGCGGTGAGTACGAACTCCCGGCTGACGTACTTGACGAGGCGATCGCCCAAGCCAAGGCAGCCGGGTTCCTTGGCGAGAACATCCTTGGCAGCGACTTCTCAATCGACCTTGTCCTTCACCGTGGCGCTGGCGCTTACATCTGCGGCGAGGAAACTGGCCTTCTTGACTCCCTTGAGGGCAAGCGTGGTAACCCACGCCTGAAGCCACCTTTCCCTGCAAATCAGGGTCTTTTCCAAGGTCCGACGCTGATCAACAACGTTGAGACTCTCTCCACGATCCCGGCGATCATCAAGATGGGCGGCGCCGAATACGCGAAGCTCGGCGTGGAGAACTCAGCTGGCACCAAGCTTGTGTCCGTGTCCGGCAACGTCCAGCGTCCAGGCAACTACGAGATCGAGCTCGGCATGAAGTCGCGCGACATCATCTACGGCCTTGCCGGTGGGCCTGAGCCCGGCCGCGAAGTCAAGTTCTGGTTCCCAGGTGGATCCTCATCACCAGTCCTCACAGCAGCTGACTTGGACCTGCCCTACGACTTCGACTCGCTGGCCAAGGCTCAGAGCATGCTTGGCTCCGGCGCGATCATCGTTGTTGACGACAGCAACTCAGTCGTGGACGTTGCAGTCAAGCTCGCCTCCTTCTACAAGCACGAGTCATGCGGCAAGTGCACTCCATGCCGTGAGGGCACAAGCTGGACAGTCAAGATGCTTCAGCGCATCCAGGCTGGCGAGGCGACCCCAATGGACTTGGACATCATCGCTTCCGTCCAGGAGCAGATCATCGGCAACTGCCTCTGCGTTCTTGGTGACGCGATGGCGATGCCAGTGTCCTCAATGGTCAACAAGTTCCGAGGTGAGTTTGAGGAGCACATTGAGAAGGCCCGTGAAGCTGCCGGCCTTGGCCTGACTCCGCCTGTAACACCTGACGAACCAGTACTGACTCTGAACTAAGTAACGCCTTTGCCCCGCCCCGAAGAAAACATCATCACCCTCACAGTTGACGGCCGAGATATTCAGGCTGTTGATGGCGCGATGCTTGTTGACGCAGCAGCCGGCGGCGACATCGAAATCCCCGTCTTTTGTTACGAGCCAAAGCTTGGCGGCCCTGTTGGCGCCTGCCGTATGTGCCTCGTTGAGATTGAAGGCATTCCGAAGCTTCAAACAGCTTGCTCGACCCCAGTTAAGGACGGCATGGTCGTCCACACTCAGACTGACCGCGTTAAGGAAGCCCAGAACTCAGTTGTTGAGTTCATCCTCCTCAACCATCCGCTCGATTGCCCTGTTTGCGACAAGGGCGGCGAATGCCCACTTCAGGACGTTTCCTTCGGCTACGGCCGTGGCGTAAGCCGCTTCACTGAGCCAAAGCGCCACTTCGTTAAGCCACTTGCCCTGTCACCGCTGATCGCGATTGACCGCGAGCGTTGCATCCTCTGTTACCGCTGCGTTCGTTTCTCCCAGGAGATCAGCGAGGACCATCAGCTTGTCCTGCTTGAGCGTGGCGCAGCGACCTTCGTCTCCACCTTTGACGGCCACCCATACGTTGCCCCGTTCAGCGGCAACATCATTGAGCTCTGCCCCGTAGGCGCCCTGACAAGCCGCGCCTACCGCTTCCGCGCACGGCCTTGGGACATTGAGGGCTCAGGCACGGTCTGCAACCTTTGCCCTGCCCAGTGCAACGTCACCCTGACAGTCCGCGACGACCGCGTCCTGCGCGTTCTCGCACGGGACAACGAAGGCGTCGACGACGGCTGGCTTTGTGACAAGGGACGCTTCGCCTACCAGGCAACCCACTCCGATGAGCGGATCACCCAGCCACTCGTGCGTGATGGCGACCGCCTCCGCCCAGCAACTTGGGAGCGTGCGATTCAGGTCGCATCTGGAGTTGCCCGCCACGACGGTGCAGTTGGCGCGATCGTTGGCGGCGAGACCACAAACGAAGAGGCGCTTCTACTCGGCAACTACCTGCGCAACACCCTCGGCTCAAACGACATTGATTCCCGCGATGGCGGCGCACTCTCAGCTGGCCTGCTTCGCGCACTTGCAGATCCAAAGATTCAGGCGACAGTCCCAGACCTTGAGTACGCCCACACTGTCCTGCTGCTTGACGTCGACCCAGTTGACGACGCACCAGTACTTGACCTTCGCATCCGTAAGGGCGCCCGCCGCAACGACATGCAAGTCCTTGTGGCCTCAAGCCGGCCAACAGCTCTTGACCCGCGCGCTGCACAGGCAGTCCGCCACGCTCCGGGCTCAGCAGCATCAATGGTCTTGGCGCTTGACGCGGCGCTGAATGGCGACGGCGCAGCAGGCACGCACGCAGCTAACGCTGGCGCTGACGGAGCCGAGGTACGCGCACTCGTTGAAGCACTTGAGCAGAGCGGCGAAGACATTGTGATCGTCGTCGGCGAGCGCGTAACCGACGGCCCTGCAGGCGAGGCAGCAGGCCAAGCCCTCCTTCGTATTGCAGCCAAGCTTGGCCTTGGCGAGCGCGACGGCGCAGGCATCCTTGAAATCCCCCGTGGCACCAACGGCCGCGGACTCCGTGAAGTTGGAGCTGTCCCAACTGCAGGCCCAGGCCTTGCAGACTTGGCAACGGCCGGCCGCAGCTCAACTGAGATCGCGACTGCCGCAGCAGCCGGCGACATCACAGCCCTTTGGCTCGTCCATACAGATCCAGTCCGTGACTCACAGAACAAGGACCTTTGGATCAAGGCGATCGCCAAGGCCGGCCTCGTCATCGCTCACGCGTCGACGCTGTCACCTGAACTTGCAGAGCACGCCAATGTTGTCTTCCCAGCCGAATCGGGCGCAGAGCGTGAAGGCACCATCACCCACCCTGACGGCCGTGTGCAACGCCTCCGCAAGGCGATTGGCGCACCTGAGCAGGTCAAGCCTGCTGGCGCAGTTATCGCCCGCATCGCAGAGATCGGAAGCAGCGTTGACCTTGGCGCATCAGTCGGCCCAGCCGCAACTGAGGCAGTAGCCCGCGCAGTCCCGTTCTACGAGCACCTCACCGCAGAGGAAATCGGTGGCCGCGGTATTCGCTGGCAGGAGCGCGAAGCAGCAGCAAACCTTCAGCCAGGATCAAGCACGGGCGAGACAGTCGCACCGCAGCCTGCTGCGTCGCCGAACGGCGCACTGCGCCTTGGCACATTCCGCTCGATCTGGGCTTCCCCAGAGGTTGAGATCAGCCCAGCACTTAAGTTCCTGTCCCGCACACCTTCAGCTGAGCTGAGCCCAGAGGACGCCCAACGCTTGGGCGTTACCAACGGCAACTCTGTTGAAGTCGCAGGAGTCTCAGCCACTGCTCGCATCCGCTCGGATGTGCCGACTGGCAATGTCTTCATTGAGTCCGGTGTCGCTGGCGGCGCAAGCCTTCCAGCTGACGGTGAACTTGTGGAGGTGAAGCCACGGTGAACCTTGTAATCGCCGAAGTCGGCTACGCCGAACCGTGGTGGATCCAGATCATCAAGGCCATCTTGATTTTCGCTGTTGGCCTGCAGCTGATCCCGCTTGTTCTCCTTACAGAACGCAAGATGCTTGGCCGTTTCCAGCGCCGCTATGGCCCTAACCGCGTGGGCCCATTCGGCGCCCTGCAGCCACTCGCGGACATCATCAAGCTTGCAACCAAGGAGCAGTTCCAGCCACGGACAGCCGTCGGCTTCATCTTCATGGCTGCCCCTGCCATTTCGATCATCACTGCCGTTGCCACCTTGGCGATCGTGCCGTTTGGCGATGTTGTTGACATCTTCGGAACCAAGGTCGGCCTTTATGGCGTCGACCCTTCAATTGGCATCCTCTACGCCTTCGCCTTTGGCGGCATCTCCTTCTACGGCTTGATGCTTGGCGGTTGGGCCTCCGGTTCGAAGTACTCGTTCCTAGGCGCTATGCGAAGCGCAGCGCAGCTGATCTCCTACGAGGTAAGCCAAGGCATCGCACTTGTTGGCGTTCTGATGATGGCTGGCACGATGTCCTTGACTGGAATCGTCCAAGCTCAGGCTGAGCAGACCTGGTTCATCATTCCCCAGGCTGTTGGCTTCGTGATCTTCCTGATCGCAGGCTTCGCTGAGACAAACCGCGCTCCGTTCGACCTTCCAGAAGCTGACGCTGAGCTTGTCGGTGGCTACATCACTGAGTACGGCGGCGGCGGATTCACCTCGTACTTCTTTGCGGAGTACCTCAACGTGATCGTTGTAAGCGCAGTAACAACGACCGTCTACCTCGGTGGTTGGCTGCTCCCCTTCGGCTGGCACACGCCAGGTTGGGCAATGCCTCTTGTGGTTATTGGCAAGACAGGACTTCTGATCTTCCTATTCATGTGGGTTCGTGCGACGCTGCCGCGTCTTCGCTACGACCAGCTGATGACTCTCGGTTGGAAGGTTCTCCTTCCCATCGCGACGATCAACACCCTCGTTACAGCGGTACTGGTGGTCTCCTAGTGGGCAAGATCGACGAACTCGACATCATCGAAGTACAACGGGCACCGTCGCCTTCAACTGGCGCATCGTTCTTCCGTGCTTTCCGCGAGACAGGCCGTGGCCTTGCCACTACCTTCAAGCAGCTTTTCCAGAAGCCGCTGACGATGCAGTACCCGGAGGAGAAGACTCCGGTGTACCCACGCTTCCGCGGCCGCCACAAGCTCCACAAGTTTGAGGACTCTGACCTTGAGAAGTGCGTTGGCTGCTCGCTCTGCGCTGCTGCCTGCCCAGCTGACTGCATTCGCGTAGTCGCCGCTGAGAACGATCCTGACAATCGCGTCAGCGCCGGTGAGCGTTACGCAGCCGTCTACGAGATCAACATGTCACGCTGCATCTTCTGCGGTTACTGCGAAGTCGCGTGCCCGTTCGACGCAATCACCATGGGCCACGACTACGAACTCTCAGACTTCAACCGCTCCGACCTGATCTTCACCAAGGAAATGCTGCTCGCTGACCCAATCGAGCGCACACCTTTGAGGAACGAGGACGAATAGCCCCAAGATGAGCTACATCGTCTTCTTCATTGCCTCAATTGGGGCTATTGCCGGTGCCATCGGCGTGATTGCCCTGCGCAATCCCTTCTACAGCGTGCTTTCGCTGGTTGGCCACCTGCTCTGCCTTGCTGCGCTCTTCATGCTGCTGCGGGCTGAGTTCCTGGCTGCTTCGCAGGTGATCATCTACGCCGGTGGCGTAATGGTCCTCTACGTCTTCGTTGTTGCCTACATCGGCCAGAGCGAGGAGTCCCTTGGGGCATCACACGGGTGGCTGCGTGTACTTACTCCACTGTTTGTCGGCGTTCTTCTTGTTGAGCTGATGATCGCCACTCTCGGCAGTGGCCTGAAGGCAATTGGCACCAAGGGTGCTGACATCAGCCCATCCTTTGGCTCCCCTGCTGGAATAGGCGAGGCACTCCTTACGACCTACCTCTTCCCCTTTGAGGCAGCCTCACTGCTGCTTCTGGTTGCAGTCATCGGCGCAGTTGGCCTCGCGCGACGACGCGAAGGCTTCACAGTTGGCGACACTCCGTTGAAGGCCGGCGAGATCCCCGCGGTTCCACCGCGTGGATCAGGCACGATGGCCGAGGCTGCAGGCGACCGCCCTGTAGCTGGCTTCCGCGGAGGTGATCGCTCTTGAGCATTGCTTGGTACCTCGCGGTCTCAGTAATCATCTTCAGCATTGGCGCCGCGGGCGTTCTCACCAAGCGCAACGCCTTGGTGATCCTGCTTTGCCTTGAGCTGATGCTCAACGCCTCAAACCTTGCTCTGATCGCCTTCTCCCGTATGTGGGGGAACACGGACGGTCAGATCTTCGCGATCATCGTGATGGTCGTCGCAGCCTGTGAAGTCACAGTGGGCCTTGGCCTGATCGTTGCCATCTTCCGCCGCGGCCTCCCTGAGGACGCCGACCAGCTTTCGGAGCTTCGCGGATGAGCGTCGGCGCATACGGCTGGCTCGTACTCGGATTCCCGCTTGCCGGTGCGATCCTGCTCGGCACATTCCGCAAGGTCCTTAGCGGCCGCAAGGCAGGTGCGATCGGCACGCTCGCGATCCTCTTCTCCTTCCTTTCAGGCGTTGCAGCCTTGGTTCGCCTGCAGGACCGCCCAGAGGATGCCCGCCAGGTCGTCTCGACCGCGTGGGACTACGCCAACACCGGTGGCATTGACGCGGGCTTGAGCATCCTTGTTGATCCCCTGTCGCTGGTGATGATCCTCGTAGTTGCTGGCGTTTCGACTCTGATCCACCTCTACGCCAGCGCCTACATGGTCTCTGACGAGGGCTACGTTCGCTTCTTCGCCTACCTCAACTTCTTCGTCTTTTCGATGCTGGTGCTGGTACTCGCAGCGAACTTCATCCTGCTGATCGTCGGCTGGGCACTCGTTGGCGCTGCCTCCTACCTCCTGATCTCCTTCTGGTACCGCCGCAACACTGCGACTAAGGCGGGCATCAAGGCCTTCGTGATCAATGTCGTGGGCGATGTCGGCCTTGTCCTTGGCACGATCCTGATCGTCCAGCAGATCGGCTCAGTTGACTTCCTCACCGTCTTCAAGGCAGCTCCGACCGCCTTCACTGTGGACAACGGAACTCTTGTCGCAGCCTGCCTGCTGCTGATGGTCGGCGCTTTCGCCAAGTCGGCCCAAGTCCCATTCCACACCTGGCTTCCAGACGCCATGGAAGGCCCCACTCCAGTCAGCGCCCTGATCCACGCTGCGACGATGGTCACCGCTGGCGTCTACCTGATCGCCCGTATGCACCCGCTCTTCCAGCTTGCGCCAACTGCAGCTGATGTTGGTGCGGTAGTTGGCCTGATCACCCTGCTTGTGGCGGCCACAATCGGCCTCGTCGTAACTGACCTCAAGCGTGTCATCGCTTACTCAACGATGAGCCAGATCGGCTACATGATCATGGCCGTATCGACCTACAGCTATGTCTCAGGCCTGTTCCACCTGATGACTCACGCCTTCTTCAAGGCCCTCCTCTTCATGGCAGCCGGCTCCGTGATCGGTGCAATGGCCGGCGAGCAGAACTTGAACAAGATGGGCGGCTTCCGCAAGGTCATGCCGATCACCTACGCCTGCTTCATCATCGGCGGCCTCGCTCTGTCCGGTATTCCGCCGTTCTCAGGCTTCTTCAGTAAGGACGACATCCTCTACTCAATCGGCCAGCAGGGCGGTTGGCATTGGATCCTCTACTTCGGTGGCTACCTCGGCGCGCTTATGACTGCGATCTACACCTTCCGCATGATCTTCCGCGCCTTCCACGGTGAGAAGTGCGCGGAGGCCGAGACGCTCGCTAACGGCCGCCTCTACCACGCACCTGAGCACCGCAACCCAGCCGATGGCACGCTTGAGGACACTCACGTTGGCTACCCCGGCGCGAAGCACCACATCGCTGAGCGCAGCCCTGGGATGTCCCTGTCGATGTTTGTCCTTGCGTTCCTTGCCACGGTCGCGGGAGCTCTTCAGATCCCACATGTCACAGAGGTACTCCACAACTTCCTTGCACCAACCTTCGACGGCGCACCGCGCTTTGACGAGCCGATCGAGAACGGCCCGCTGCTGATCGGCATGGGCCTTGGCACATTCGTCGGCCTGCTTGGCATCTTCATCGCATGGCAGATCTGGGTTAAGAAGCCGGGCACCTCAGCCAAGATTCAGGAGCGCTTCAGTGGCCTCCACAAGCTGTTCGTCAACAAGTGGTATTTCGACGAGATCATCGCCTTACTGATCGTGCGCCCATTCGCTGCCCTTGGCCGCTTCCTTCAGCGCACTGTTGAGCATGTTGTGATCGACGGTGGAATTACCCAAGGGTCGGTCAGCATCGCCCGGGTTTCCTCAGCGGCTGTCCGCTCATGGCAGAGCGGCCTACTCCGCGCGTACGCTGCTGCGATCGTCGTTGGCACCTCCGGCGTCCTCCTCTACTTCCTCGTGAAGGGCTGACATGGAAGTAACCCTCCTTCTACTCCTCCCAGTCGCAACCGCCCTTGTTGGCGCAATCCTTGGCCGCAAGCTGGTGGCAGCGGTGTCGCTGCTTGGCGCCCTTGGCACGCTTGGCCTTGCGATTGGCGTTGCCCTCAACTGGAAGAGCTCACTTGGCGGCAACCAATTCAAGGTTGACGACATGTGGATCTCACAGCTGGGAATCCACTGGGCGTTGACGATTGACGGCCTCAACCTTGCCTTGGTCGTACTCGCAGCCTTTGTCTACGCGAGCGTTGTACTTGCCCTGGCTCTTCGTCAGCCAGAGGAGCCTCGCCTCTTCTTCTTCCACCTTGGCTTGGGAGCAACCTCGGTGATCGGCGCCCTGCTTGCTCAGGATCTAATCCTCTTCGTCCTGTTCTTCGACCTGATGCTGGTGCCGTTCTACTTCCTTGTTGGCCAGTGGGGCACGGGCGACAAGGCGAAGGCAACGCTGAAGATGGTCATCTACACCCTTGCCGGCTCGCTGCTGATGCTGGCTGCCGCAGTGGCCACAGGTGTTTACGCCGCGAATGTCAGCGGCAACCACATTGACTACCTCTTCAGCAACCTTGCCCATGTTCACCTTGCCAAGGGGACTCAGCAGTGGCTCTTCCTCTGCTTTGCAGCTGCCTTCCTTGTGAAGATGCCAGCAGTCCCACTCCACGGCTGGCTGAAGGACGCATACAAGGCCATGCCACTCCCAGTCCTCGCGCTCTTCTCAGGCGTTCTGTCGAAGGTGGCCGCCTACGGACTCCTCAAGGCAGCACTGCCGCTGTTCCCCGATGCCGCTGCTTCATTCCAAACTCTGATGCTGATCATCGGCCTTGTTTCGATCATCTACGGCTCGGCACTGGCGTTCACCACGAATGACGCTCGACTGGTTGTTGGTTACTCCTCGATCGCTCAGCTCGGCTTCATCGTGATCGGCATCTTCAGCCTCACGACTGCTGGCGCTCAGGGCGCCCTGCTGCAGATGGTCAACCACGGCATCGTCACAGTCCTGCTCGTCTTCATCGTCGGCCTCCTCGCCAACCGCGCGAAGGGCTCTGAGGACCTTGGCTCAATGGGTGGCATGGCCATGGGCGCCCCAATCCTTGCAGTCGTCTTCCTGATCGCAGCGTTCGCAAACCTTGCGATGCCAGCCTCCGCAAACTTCGTAGGCGAGTTCTTGATCCTCAAGGGCGTCTTCGACTCAACAGCTGTGATTGCAGTCCTCGCATGCCTTGGCGTTGCAATGGCAGCCGTCTACATGTTGCGGATGTACATCCGTGCGATGCACGGCCCTGACGAGAATGGCGTCGAACAGCGCGAGATCACCTTCAAGGAAGCACTTCCGCTGCTTCCAGCTACAGCACTCGTGCTGGCGCTTGCTCTTAGCCCTCAGCCGCTCCTGAAGCGCACTGAGGGACCAGCCACTGCCGCAGTTGCCCAGGCTGCCCTCGCAAAGGGCCAGTCCCCTGACGGCAAGGCAACGACAGCGAAGGTAGTGGTCAAGCCATGAGCGCCGCTATCGCAGCTCCACACATTGATTGGACAGCACTTGGCCCAATCTCCATCCTTACCGGCGGGGCGATCCTCACCCTCTTCTTCGGCCTGATCGGTAGCAGCGGTTTCCGCAGAGTCGCAGTGCCTCTCTCGGCACTTACGACCCTTGTCGGAGCTTTGGTTTGGCTAATTAGCGAGTGGAGCAAGGCCAGTGCAGGCGGCCTGACGATTATCTCTGACGCTTTGCGGATTGACCCGCTGACGATCGTGCTTGGCTCAATCTGCCTAATCGGCGCAATCTTCGCCGTTCTTATCTCCCTGCGCTCCGATAGCGCCTTGGGTGGTGGTGAATTCCACTCGTTGATGCTCTTCTCAGTGATGGGCATGCTCGTGCTGATCGCATCTGACGACCTTGTGACTCTGTTCCTCGGCATGGAGCTTCTCTCCATCCCGCTGTATGTCCTGAGCGGCTCTGCATTGAAGAAGGAGCGCTCGCTGGAAGCTGGCCTCAAGTACCTGATCGTCGGGTCCGTGGGCTCAGCAACGCTGCTCTACGGACTTGCCCTCCTCTACGGCGCAACCGGTTCGACTGACTTCGTTGCGATCAACAAGGCGATCCTGTCTGGCTCCACGATCAACGACTCGCTGTTTGTTGGCGGCATGGCCCTGGCCATCGTCGGAGTTAGCTTCAAGGCCTCAGCGTCACCGTTCCACCAGTGGACACCAGACGTCTACGAAGGTGCGCCAACCGGCGTCACGACCTTCATGGCAACAGCAACCAAGGCTGCTGCGCTCGGCATCATGATCCGCCTGCTTGCTGGCCCGCTGCTGCCAGCAGTTGACGACTGGTCACCGATCATCGCTGTCTTAGCTGTCCTTTCAATTGCTGTCGGCAACTTCGGCGCACTCGGCCAAGACTCCCTCAAGCGGATGCTGGCTTGGTCGTCTGTGGCCCAGGTCGGCTACTTGCTCGCAGCAGTCGTCGTGGCTAAGGAGCTTGGGATCCGGGCTGTTGTCTTCTACCTCGCCGTATACGCAGTGATGACTCTCGCAGCGTTCGCTGTGGTGGCTGAGAACAGCCGTGACTGGGACGAAGGTGAACGGCTTGATGGCTTTGCTGGCCTTGGCCGCAGGCGGCCGTGGCTTGCTGGCTCGATGTCAGTTGCGATGCTTGCGCTGGCAGGTTTGCCGCCAACTGCTGGATTCATCGGCAAGCTGACTGTGATTGGAGCTGTTGTTGACGGCGGCCACGCCTGGCTCGCCTTCGCAGTTGTCATCGGCTCACTCATCTCGCTGGCGTACTACCTGCGAGTCATCGCAGTCATGTGGTTCAAGGACGCTCCAGAGGGTGCTGAGGCCGCTCCAACACGCCGTGCGCCAGAGCTCGTGGCTATCGCTCTTGTAGCTGCGGCACTGACTATTGCCATTGGCGTTATGCCTTCATGGCCGCTGGATCAGGCTGCAAAGGTGACCCAGAAGTCACTGCAGTCCAACACCAACCGCTGATCACCCCGCGCACAGCGGAAAAACAGTGGTCGACCGTCGGGCTGCGCGAATAGCATCGCGTCCCCGTGCAGCGTCCAATCGAAACCTTCACCCCTGAAGAACAAGCGCTCCTAGCGCCCCACTTCACGAACATTGACGAGCCAGTTTTTGGCCTTGTCAACCTGCCCGAGACTGTCAAGGGCGCACTGTTCGCAAGGTACAGCCGTTACCCGGGCACTCTGCGCAGGATGTACATCGACGAGTTTGCGGACTCAATGAGTGGCCGCTCATCGATCTACGAAGGTGATGAAGGCAAGCGGGCAGCCGAGCTTTACGACCGCATCTTCCTTGGCTACGGCGATGACTCTGTCGCCCAGCTTGGTGGCATGCACATCGCGTGCGAGTGGACATCGAACGTCCTCACCAAGATCCTCCAGCGCCCACGTATTGCCGCCTACCTTGAGCAGTCAACCCGCTACCTCGCGTGGGACATCCCAATGCCTGGCGGCGGCTACCGCTACCACCGTGAGGACGCTCTGGGCCCTGAGTACGAAGCTGCAATGGACCGTGTCTTCGACATCTACGCAGCTGCGCTTCCTGCCGTCACAGAGTGGGCAGTCGAAAAGTATCCGCGCGGCGAGGACGAGGCTGAGGCCGCCCACCTTCGCGCCTGCAAAGCGAAAGCACTTGATCTGCTTCGTGGCCTCCTTCCCGCAGCGTCCCTCTCGCACATGGGCATGTATGCAACAGGGCAGACCTACGAACAGCTGATCCTGCACCTTCTCGCGCATCCATTGCCTGAAGCTCGTGAGTACGGAGCGATGATCCTCAAGACAGTCAAGGAAGTTATGCCCAGCTTCGTAGCCAGAGTTGAGCGCCCTGAGCGTGGCGGCGAGTGGATTGAATTCCTCGCCGAGCGCGAAGCCACTGGCCGCAAATGGTCAGACAAGCTTGGAATTGGTGCAGGCGTTGAGGCCAACCCAGCTCCATCTGTTGAGCTGCTGTCTGTTGAAGGCGTTGAAGAGGACATGCTCGTCGCTCTTCTGTTTGAAACCTCTGGTCGCAGCGAGGTTGAGATCCGCAAGGCAGTCGCAGCGCTCAGCACCGAGGAGCAGGCGACGCTGCTTGCCGACCTTGCGGGCGACCGTAAGAACCGCCGCCACCGCCCCGGCCGTGGCCTTGAATCACTGCGCTACCGCTTTGAGGTCGTCGCCGATTACGGCGCCTTCCGCGACCTTCAGCGCCACCGCATGCTCACAGTTCAATGGCAGACGCTCACCCCACACCTTGGCGCTGGCGTGCCAGGTGATGTTGAGGCTGCTGGCCAAGGTGACGCCTATCGCGAGGCACTTGAAGTCTCAGCAGCTGAGTGGCAGCGCCTCACCGACGAAGGCCTGCATGCTCAAGCTCCGTACGCTCTCGCCCTTGGCTACCGAATCCGGTTCATCCTTGACTTGAACGCGCGTGAAGCAATGCAGCTGATTGAGCTTCGCTCCGGCCGTGAAGGCCACCCGACCTACCGCGCAGTTGCTATCGCGATGCGCGACCGCATTGCTGATGTTCACCCTGCAGTAGCGGGGCTGATGACTCATGTGGACGAGGAGATGGAACCCCGCCTCGAACGCATGATGAGCGAGTTGAAGCAAGAAGCTCGCAGCGCCTGACGACACTCCAGATAGACTTCCTCCCCTGTGGAGCAGGGGCTCCGGATCTGAAGGACTTGACCTGAATGCCAAATCGCACGCCAAGCCACCCCACACGGGAGCGCCTCGTCGAAACGATGACGGAGCTGCTGGAGGAGAATCCCCAGGACATCAAGGTTGACACGTTGCTTACGCGGTCAGGCATCTCGATTGGATCGCTCTACCACCACTTCGACGATCTTGACCATCTGATTGAAATCGCGTATATCCGGCGCTTCTCAGCAACCGTGGACTTGAGCGTGGGCGTGCTTGCGCACATCGCAGCAACGGCCAAGAGCCAGAAAGAAGTGCTTGAGGCGCTTGGGAACGTTACCCGCGCAACCCAGGCGCAGGAAATTGCCTCAACCCGGTTCGAGCGGGCGAGAATCGTTGCGATGACCGAGCACAACGAGCGCTTCGCCATGGTGATGCGCTCAGAGCAGCAGCGGCTTACCTCCGCCATCACGGACCTGATCCGCGAGGCTCAGGAACGCGGCTGGTACAGCAACGACTTCGACCCGGCGGCAGCCGCGGTCCTGATCCAGGCCTACACGCTGGGTCGTGTCGTTGACGATGTCGCTGAAGAGCCGGTTGATCCTGATGCGTGGATTGCGCTGATCGACCGCCTTATCGAACGCACATTCGCAGCTGAATAGCCGCTGACTGAAGGGGCCTTTTCAGCCAGCTTCGGCCGGTTGCGTAGCCGTGGGGAGATCTGCGGGAATTTCGCGCTGCATTATCCGGCGGTTGGCGGTTGTGGCTCCAAATCAGCGGTGATACGGTTCCAGAATCTCATTCCAGAATATTGTTCCAGAATTCCCTTCCAGAGGAGTGTTCTAGAACCGATATCCAAAGCCACCGCATAGGAATCCACATGACCCCCCGCCGCAAATCAATCCTCGCCCTCCTGACGATCGCGCTCGTCTCCGCGCTTGCGGTTGACGCGGCACCCTCTGCAACCGAGCGAGTCAGCGTGCTGGCAGGCTTCGACGGCACTATTTCGGCGATGACCGACCCTGATTCCAACGGCCTCAGGTACGTCGGCGGCACTTTCAAAGGGTTCAACTACTACGACACAGGCCCCGGCGGGGTCGTCGATTCAACTAGCGGGGCGATCAACACGTCCTTCCCCAAGATCGCCAGCGGCGGCGTAAATGCCTCCGTCCCGGACGGGTCCGGCGGCTGGTTCATCGGAGGCTCTTTCCTGAGTGTCGGCGGAACCGCAAAATCACGGATAGCCCACCTCAACTCGGATGGCTCGCTTGACACGACATGGACTGCAGCGATCAGCAACGGCGCCGTCAATGCGATGGCGATCTCCGGTGGTGTCCTGTACGTCGGAGGCACATTCACAACGGTCACCGGAAGCACGACCCGGAATCGTCTCGCAGCCTTCAGCACCTCAGGAACGGGAGCCGTGCAATCGTGGAAGGCCGATGTTGACAGCGATGTGAACGTAATTTCGATATATGGCTCGACTGTCTACTTCGGGGGGTCCTTCACCCAGGTAAATGCCAGCGGAACCATAGGTGGCAGGACCAAACTTGCCGCGGTGAACACAGACGGCACGCTGAACTCTTGGGCGCCCGGCGTGGTTTCGACATCCATATCAGCCATGCTGGCAACATCTACCGCCGTCTATGTCGGGGGCCTGTTCAGCACGACCGGGGGCACCGCGCGCGACAATCTTGCTGCCTTTGACCCGACAACAGCGGCTGTTGGATCACTCAATATTTCTGTAGCCGGGGGTCAGATCTACACGATGGCAACCTCAGGCTCAAACCTCTACCTTGGAGGCACTTTCACCACTCTCGGCGGTTCTACAAGGAACAAGCTTGGCGCAGTTGATCTGAGTACAAGCTCGGGATCGATTTCGTCTTGGAACCCTGCAATCACGGGTTCCTCGGTCATGAGCATCGTGATCTCAGGAAGCAACATCTACTACGCAGGCAATTTCACAGTGGTGGACGGATACATGCGGCAGAGTGCCGCTGCCACGGACACAAGCGGAACACTCCAATCCTGGACTCCGACTTTCGCTGGCACCACTCCCACGGTGTCCAATTTGGCCATACAGGGGTCAAGTTTCTACTGTGGCGGCAGCTTCACGAAGATGGGCGGCAGCCCGAGGTTCAACATGGCCGCCATAAACTCAGACGGAACGATCAACTCGTGGACTGCTGATACGAACGCCACGGTGAACGCAATCGCAACAGCCGGAACGACCGTCTACATTGGCGGCAATTTCACCAGTATCAACGGCACCACCCGCAATTACCTTGGCTCAGTTAGTACGGGCGGCAGCCTCACCTCATGGAATCCAAATCCCAACAGCTTCGTTTACACGCTCTATCCCACGAGTGACAGAATCTATGTCGGCGGAACCTTCACCAGAGTGAACGGCCCCAGTGGCGCCACTCGAGGCTACGGTGCGGCCTACCTGTTGTCGGACAGCTCCCTGACGACATGGGACCCTGTCGCAAACGCAACCATTCGATCAATAAAGGTCGTCGGCACCAAGGTCTGGATGGGTGGACTCTTTACGACGCTCAAAGGCAGCTCCCGGAAGTATGTGGGTGCAATTGGAACGGACGGGACAACGTTGGACGCTTTCAGCGTCACCTTTACCGGGACCAGCTCTCAGATCAATGGGATTGACGTTGACGGTTCCATCATCTACGTCGGAGGCACCTTCGCCACGGTCGGCGGGAGTTCAATCCCCAACGCAGCGGCAGTTTCAACGACGGACAGCTCAGTTCAGACCGGTTGGAGTCCCAGCCCGGACCAAGCGGTGAACGTCGTCCGCAAGATTCGGGAGAAGGTTTTCCTCGGTGGCGACTTCACAACCATTAAAGCCACCGCGCGGAACACGTTTGGCGTTGTGAGTGCAACTGACGCATCGCTTCTCTCCTACAACGCTGCGGTAGTAGGCAGCAGCGTGAAGGCGATCAGCGCAGTCGCGGGGACCGACAAGGTCTGGCTTGGTGGAACCTTCACCTCAGCTGGAGGCCAGACGATTGGAGGTATGTGGAGCGGCGACTACGACATCACTCCGCCAGCAGCGCCAACAGTCACAGGCCCGACCTCGCCCACGGCATCAACCTCTCCCAGCATCACCTTTACAGGCGAGGCCGGGGCAACCTTCAAGTGCTCAACCGACGGTGTCAACTACTCGGTCTGTACCTCACCCAAGCAACTGTCTGGCCTCACATCGGGCAGTTACACCTACTACGTGACAGCGACTGACTCATCCGGAAATACCAGCGATCCCGGCACTGCCACCTGGACTGTCGACGCAACCCCTCCTGCGGTCCCGACGCTGACCGGCGCGCCGGCAAGCAGCACGACTTCAACATCAGCTTCGATCTCCTTCACGAGTGAGGCGGGCGCGACATTCACCTGCTCAGTTGACGGCGGTGGATATACGGCCTGTACTTCGCCCAAGTCACTTGTAAGCCTCAGCGACGGCGCCCACAGCCTTGCCGTAAAGGCGACAGATTCCCTCGGCAACACCAGCACAGCCGCCACGGCTAGCTGGACGATTGACACAACCGGACCCGACGCTCCAACACTCTCAGGAGCACCATCAAGCCGCACCAATTCAACCTCAGCCTCGATCTCGTTCACGAGTGAAGTCGGCGCGACGTTCACCTGCTCAGTTGATGGCGGCAGCTACTCAGCGTGTACCTCTCCGAAGAGCCTCTCCGGGCTCAGCGATGGCGCCCACAGCCTTGCCGTAAAGGCGACAGATTCCCTCGGCAATGTGGGCAGTGCAGCGACAGCCAACTGGACAGTTGACACCACCAACCCCGACGCCCCAACTCTCTCAGGAGCCCCATCAAGCCGCACCAATTCCACGTCGGCTTCGATCAGCTTCACGGCAGAAGCAGGCGCGACTTTCACCTGCTCAGTAGACGGCGGCAGCTACTCAGCGTGCACCTCTCCGAAGAGCCTCTCCGGCCTCAGCGACGGCTCCCACAGCCTCGCAGTCAAGGCCACAGATCTGGCGGGCAACACAGGAACTGCCGCAACAGCCAACTGGACAGTTGACACCACCAACCCTGCCGCTCCGACTCTCTCAGGAGCACCCTCAAGCCGCACCAATTCAACCTCAGCCTCAATCTCGTTCACGGGTGAGACTGATGCAACCTTCACCTGCTCAGTAGACGGCGGCAGCTACTCAGCGTGCACCTCTCCGAAGAGCC
>CALJKH010000058.1 GCA_937973575.1 uncultured Solirubrobacterales bacterium
TCCCGGACTGGAATGATCTGGTCTACAACGGCAACTATCGTGAAGCACTGGACGTCCTGCACTCGACGAACAACTTCCCGGAATTCACCGGCCGCATCTGCCCCGCACCGTGCGAATCCGCATGCACGCTGGGTATCAACAGCGATGCTGTCGGCATCAAGTCGATCGAGCACTTCATTATCGACAAGGGCTGGGAAAACGGCTGGGTCGTGCCGCAACCGGCTGCAGCAAAGACGGGCAAGAAGGTTGCTGTCGTCGGTGCCGGCCCGGCAGGCCTCGCCGCTGCGCAGCAGCACTCGTCACTAGCTGAGGTTTACGAGCCTTCTCCTGCTGGACAAGTGCGCCAGATCCCTTGTGGAATCTGGAATGAGGTGTAGCCTCCGGGATTCAGGTGTTACTTCATTAATGAAGCAACCTAATTTGAAATCGGGGAGAGAAGCATGACAACTAGTTTGTTGACTTCAAGCCAAGAGACTTGGCTTTGGATCGGCACAATCGGTATGGCGCTAGGCGCACTGACGATCGGACTTATCGGCCGCGGATTGGGTGCACAAGCGCATCACGCCGTAGCTAGCTTTTTCGTCTGCGCAATCGCAGCATGCGCATACCTGCTCATGGCACGTGGCCAGGGCGACATTCTCGTCACGCAGACTGATGTTCTGCTGACACCAATTGGCGGGATCGTCAAGTCAACCGACAAGGTTGTCTTTGTGGCTCGTTACGTCGACTGGGTTGTCACTACTCCACTTCTTCTCATCGGCCTTATCGGCGTTGCGATCAAGCAGGGTGCAGGCAGGGCGCTTGTTTCAACTGCCATTGGTGCTGACATCCTGATGATCGTCACCGGCCTGTTTGGTGCGCTCTCAATCGACGAGACCAACAAGTACACCTGGTTCATTGTCAGCTGCGTGTTCTTCCTGCTCGTACTTGCCGTTGTTTGGGGCCCAGTTCGCGCACATGCCGCAGCCGCAGGTGGCGAGGCAGCTTCGCTTTACAACAAGCTGCTCGGCATCCTCACCGTGCTTTGGTTCATCTACCCAGTTCTGTGGCTGCTCGGCAGCGAGGGCACTGGCACGATCAGCCTCAACGCTGAAGTCGGAGTATTCGCAGTGATTGACCTTCTTGCCAAGGTCGGATTCGGCCTCGTACTCGTAACGGGTGCCAAGAAGCTCACTGATGGGGAAGCAGTCCCAGCAAGCTGTAGCTGAGTAGTACAGCGCGGCTGCTGCCGGATCCTGAAGGTTGGGGTTCGGTCGGCAGCCGCGTTTTTGTTTCGCCATCGGCTTGGTGGGCGTCGTTGCGGTTGGTAGCCTTTTGACTTACGGCAAATAGTTGCCTAACCTCAATCTCCGCCCGCACCCCGAAAGGCCGCCTTCTCTCCATGACCCGCACCAAGTTGTTCGTCGCCACGGCTGTTGCTGCTGCCTTCGCTCTCTTCCCAGCTGGGACCGCGATGGCGGATGTAAGCGATGGCCTCACCTATGTCAAGCAGGGTGGCCACATCATGGTCACGGGCTGCGATGGTGGGGTGGGCTCATGTGCCAACCCGCTGGTGATTCCCTCCACGATTGAAGGGCTGCCCGTAGCTGAGATCGGCAGCGGTGCCTTCCAGCGGGCGTCGTTCAGTGCGATCACGCTTCCTTCAACTCTCACTGCGATTCGAAGCAACGCCTTTGAAGAGGCCTCAAACATCTCAAGCATCGTGATCCCAGAGGGCGTAACTGAGATTGACTCTGATGCTTTCCATAAGGCAACGAAGCTTGCCAGTGTCAGTCTCCCAAGCACCCTGACTTATCTGGGCGACGAGGCCTTTTATCAGGCCTTCTCCCTCACCAACATCACGTTGCCTTCCGGCTTGACATACCTTGGCAGTGGGGCCTTCGCAACTACCCTGTCGCTGACGGGGATCACAATTCCAGATTCGGTCACTTCGATCCTCCCGTACACATTTGCCGGCTCAGCTATCTCCAGCGTCACGCTTCCAAGCGGGCTGACGGGACTCCCTGAAGGCGCATTCCAAGGCGCCAGCAACCTCACCTCCGTAACGATCCCGGCGACAGTGGAAAGCCTTGGCAACAATGTCTTCCGCTACGACACCAAGCTTGCGGATGTCTACTTCCAGGGGAATGCGCCGAGCTTGGGAGGCCATGTATTCAGTGGTACCGCGAGTCGTGCCAGGGCCAACCTTGCGACCACAGCACTGACTGGCTTCGGCTACAACGGTGAGCGCTTCGGTGATCTTGTCGTTAGCGGCGGTCTCGACAGATTTACCTATTCCAACGCTGGCGACCACATAGTGATCACCGGATGCGTTGGTGGGCTCGGCAGTTGCCCAGATCCGCTGGTAATCCCAGACACGCTTGAGGGGCTGCCGGTAACTGAGATCGGTGCCAGGGCGTTCGCTGGGGCATGGTTTGCGGCGGTCACGCTTCCTTCAACTCTCACCACGATCAGCGGCAACGCATTTGAGGGGGCGGGAAGCCTCACAAGCATTGCCATTCCCGAAGGCGTTACGACGATCGGCAGTGATGTCTTTCACGCTGCCGGCAACCTTGAGAGCGTCACTCTGCCGAGCACTCTCACTTCTCTGGGAGACGAGGCCTTCTACGGAGCCCACAGGCTCACGGCTGTCACTCTGCCTGCTGGCTTGACCTACCTTGGCAATGGCGCCTTTGCAGACACGTGGGCGCTCACGGCCATCACGATTCCAGGCAGCGTGAGTGCCATCCTGCCCTACACATTTGCCGGCTCCGGTATTTCCAGCGTCACACTTTCCGAGGGATTGACATTCATTTCTGAGGGTGCCTTCCAGGGCGTCAGGAATCTCACTTCGGTCACGATTCCGGCGACAGTTGGCGGCCTTGGAAATAACGCCTTCCGGTACGACAGCAAGCTTGCGGATGTTTACTTTGAGGGAAATGCGCCAGGCCTCTCCAACAATGTCTTTGCTGGGACCGCGACGGGTGCCAAAGCGCACCTTTCGAGCACCTCACTGACCGGTTACGGCTACAACGGTTACTCGTTCGGCGGCCTGATCGTCACAGGTGGAACGTCGCGGCCGATCCCGCGCCTGACAGCAGGTGTTGGGCTGACGAGGAACTTCTTGACCAAGGTGACGACATTGGTCGTCAGGGCACAGTCAGACCAGACTTACGCCGCCAGCTCCCTGACGCGCTTGGAGTATTGGAACCACACAAACCGCCCGAAGGACTCAGCTGCCCCAAGGCGCGGATTCTTGCTGACTTACCAGCCGATCACAACGCTTCGCGCAGGGCAGGTTGCCTTCTGGGTCCGAGTTAAGGATTCCACTGGCAGCTGGTCACGCTGGTACCGCACAAGGTTCAAGCCGGGAATTTTTGGCTGGTAGACGAGTAGGGGCGCGACTGGTTCGCGAGCTCTCGCCTCTCTAGGGCGCCGTTCCTAAATCTGCTTAAGCGTGCTGGTGATCACTGGCAGCTGCTCAGTGAACTTGAAGTCGGCTGCTGCTCGTTCGAGCGCGGTCTGATCGAGGCCGAGCACTTCGAGGGTTACCGGGCGACGCTGTACATCAATATCAACGAGAACTGAATCGCTGAACTCGACGGTTTCAGCCACGGGCTCATCAGAGAAGTGGAATGCGAATGCGTTTACTGCTGGATCGTGTTCGACTGTAAGTCCCATGTTTTTGAGGTTACCGATTGTCATGGCTTCTTCCTCTTAGTTGTTGCAATTGGACGGTGCTCCAATCGCTTAGGCTTCGCCAGTGTCCACGGCAACAACCGCTCCCGAGCAAGAAGTAACCCGCTCACCGTGGGCATCGCTCATCCCGCTCTGCCTGGCAGTGACGCTCTACAAGCTCGACACGACGATCGTCAATGTTGCGCTGCCGTCAATCCAGCAGGACCTTCACACCAGCCAAGAGGCGACGGTTTGGACGGTTAGCTCTTACATCCTTGCGCTCACCATGTCCATCCCACTCGCGGGCGCGTTAGGCGACCGGCTTGGCCGCAGGCGCGTATTCGTATTCGGCATGGTGCTGTTTGGCCTGTTCTCCGGTGCGTGCGCTCTGGCGCCGAGCGACCTGTGGCTGATCATCCTTCGCTTCGGTCAGGGCCTTGCCGCTGGCGTCCTGATCCCACTGTCAATGGCAATCGTTGGTGCCTCGTTCCGCGGGCCCGACCTAACCACCGCTTACGGCCTCTGGTCGGGCACATCGAGCATTGGGTTTGTGATCGGCCCGTTGATCGGCGGGGTGCTGGTGAAGCAGGTGGGGTGGCAGAGCGTGTTCTGGGTGAACGTGCCGCTCTCACCACTGCTCGTGCCGCTTACCTACTGGCTGGTTGACGAGTCAAGCGACCCTAACCCGCGCCCACTGGACCTTGTTGGCATGGTGCTCTCAACAGTTGGACTTGCGCTGGTTGCTGTCGCGCTGATTGGCACGACCCGAACAGCTTGGGGCGCGCCTGGCACCTTGATCCCATTGCTGGGCGGCGTTGGTGTGCTGGCGGCGTTCACAGCGTGGGAGTTCCACACCGACCACCCGTTGCTGCCAATGGGCTTCTTCAAAGCTCGCGGCTTTGCCCTCGGCGGCGTAATTGGCGCGATCGTCTACGCGTTCCCTGCAGCCCTGCTTTTCCTCACTCTCTACTTCCAAGGCATCCTTGGTGACAACCCAGAGCGCGCAAGCCTCCTCTTCATCCCATTGGCGCTCGCGCTGACAGTGGTCGCTGTGCTCGCAGGGCCGATAACGAAGAAGGTTGGGGCGATCAACTCAACCGTGGTCGGCATGGGGCTGATGGCAGCTGGCGCCTTTGGCCTCGCGGGCCTCACCACTCAGGAGGAGCTAACCCGTCTGATCATCTCCGAGGTGCTGCTGGGCGTGGGGATCATGCTTGCCGTGCCAGCAACAAGCGCTGTGATGATGGAGTCAATCCCGCGCGAGCAAGCCTCAGTTGGCTCAGCTGTGATGCAGGCATTCAGGCAGGTCGGGGCGCTGCTGTTCGTTGGCGTCTTGAGTGCTGTTGCTGCGGCCAAGGCGAAGTCAGCCTTCACCCTGCCCGGGGGTGAGGAGGCGGCTCACAAACTTCTGCCCGACGTAATCGGCGCACAGATGAACCAGGTCAAGGCCGCGGCTGGCGGGGCGGCAGCTGATGCTGCGGCTAGCGCTTGGATTCAGGGCTTAAGGGCTGCGATGCTGCTCGTCGCAGCAATGGCAGCGCTGGGCGTGTTGCTCTGCTTGGTGACCGCTGTTAGGCGGTCAAGGGCCCAGCAGCCGGTCAAGGCTTAAAGGCCTTCCGGCTGGGCCGGAGCCTGCTCAACCTGCAGGCGGATTGGCTCCCGCATCTGCTGACCATCAATGGTGATGATGAACTCATGCGGGCCCCACTCTTCAAACTGAAGCTGTTGGAAGGTAAGGGCAAGGGTTGAGCTGATCGACCCGGATGATTCCTGGGTGATCTCCGGCGGGGCGGCCTCAATCGTGCCTTCAGCCTTGGCGACTTCGCCACCATCGGGTGCGCGCAGGAGGATCTCAATCGTGTGGGGCTCGCTTGCCTCCGCAGGGTCGCTAAGGAGGCGCAACACAAGGGTCAGCTGCGGGTGGACTGCCGGCACGCCAGAGGCCCACAGGGTGTCCCAACCGCCACCAAAAATGTCGACCTTGCCGTCAGGTCGTTGTGTCGCACCGTCTGCGATTACTGCGAAGTCAAGGTTCATGTGATCCAGCCTAGTGGCTAGTTCTTCTCAACCGGTGGGATAACCGCGCCGATAAGCCAGAAGAGGGGGATGAAAATGCCGATGATGAACATGATCCAGTGGCCCTTGCGGAGTGAAGTGATGCCGAGGACTACGAGCAGGACGATGTAGATGACGCCGAACAGGCCCCATGTGAAAGTTGCTAATGCGATTGGCAGCATGTGATCTCCAATATTCGGAAGTTTGCGAGGAGG
The DNA here is from genome assembly GCA_937973575.1 of uncultured Solirubrobacterales bacterium. Lineage (GTDB taxonomy): Bacteria > Actinomycetota > Thermoleophilia > Solirubrobacterales > Solirubrobacteraceae > WLNJ01. Next base: position 5,928 of record CALJKH010000058.1, read on the forward strand.
GGATTGTATGCGTCTACTTAGTCAGAGAGGCAGTGGGTACGATCCAACTAACAGTCGTAGTTGTCTACGACTAGGCTCGACTCCTGACAGGCAAGTCAGGAGTGCGCCCCCAACCTCGCCCCACAGGAACCCACAGGAGAAACAATGGAAAACCAGAGCAAGTGCCCAGTAACCGGCGGTTCACACACCCAAGCATCCGGCAACCAGACCAATGACCAGTGGTGGCCAAACCAGCTGAACCTGAAGATCCTTCACCAGAACTCTCCAGTTACTGACCCAATGGGTGAGGACTTCAACTACGCAGAAGAGTTCAAGAAGATTGACCTCGAGGTGCTGAAGGCTGACATTGAGCAGCTGATGAAGACCTCGCAGGACTGGTGGCCTGCTGACTATGGCCATTACGGCCCGTTCTTCATTCGTATGGCGTGGCACAGCGCTGGCACCTACCGAATTGGTGATGGTCGCGGCGGGGCAGGCTCAGGCTCGCAGCGTTTCGCGCCGCTCAACAGCTGGCCGGACAACGTCAACCTTGACAAGGCGCGCAGGTTGCTGTGGCCAATCAAGCAAAAGTACGGCCGCGCACTTTCGTGGGCTGACCTGATGGTTTTCGCTGGCAACTGCGCAATCGAGTCCATGGGCCTTAAGCCCTTTGGCTTTGGTGGCGGCCGCGTGGACATTTGGGAGCCAGAAGACGACATCAACTGGGGCACCGAGCGGACATGGCTTGGTGACGAGGATCGCTACAGCGGTGAGCGTGACCTCGCTAACCCTCTTGCTGCCGTTCAGATGGGCCTCATCTATGTAAACCCTGAAGGCCCGGGCGCCAACGGTGACCCTCTCATGGCAGCAGTGGACATTCGCGAGACATTCGCGCGCATGGCAATGAACGACGAGGAGACTGTCGCCCTGATCGCCGGTGGTCACACATTCGGCAAGGCGCACGGCGCCGCTGACCCGGACAAGTACTCAGGTCCTGAGCCTGAGGCTGCCCCGTTGGAAGAGCAAGGCCTTGGCTGGAAGAACAGCTTCGGCACCGGCAATGGCGCTGACACGATCTCCAGCGGACTTGAAGGTGCTTGGACTCCAACACCAACAACTTGGGACAACAGCTACTTCGATGTTCTCTTCGCTCACGAATGGGAGCAGACGAAGAGCCCTGCCGGCGCAACCCAGTGGATTCCAAAGGATTCAGCTGCTGCTGGCACCGTCCCAGACGCTCACGATCCGGCAAAGAGTCACGCGCCGATCATGTTCACAACGGACCTTGCCCTGCGCCTTGACCCTGCTTACGAGAAGGTGTCCCGCCGGTTCCATGAGAACCCGCAGGAGTTCGCTGACGCATTTGCCCGCGCTTGGTTCAAGCTCACTCACCGTGACATGGGCCCAATCGCTCGCTACGTCGGCTCACTTGTGCCAGACGAGGAACTGATCTGGCAGGACCCTGTTCCAGCAGTTGACCATGAGCTGATCGGTGCTGCAGACATTGACGACCTGAAGGCGAAGATCCTCGCCTCGGGACTCAGCGTGTCGCAGCTTGTAACGACAGCCTGGGCTTCAGCTTCCAGCTTCCGCGGCACAGACAAGCGCGGTGGTGCCAACGGTGCTCGCTTGCGCCTCGCACCGCAGAAGGACTGGGCGGCAAACAACCCGTCTGAAATTGCCAACGTGCTTGGTGTCCTTGAGGGAATCAAGCAGGAGTTCAACGCCTCAGGCAAGACTGTCTCGCTTGCGGACTTGATCGTGCTTGGCGGTTGCGCTGCTGTCGAGCAGGCTGCCAAGAACGCTGGCGGAAGCGTGCAGGTGCCATTCACACCGGGTCGCACCGACGCCACCCAGGAGCAGACAGATGTGGACTCGTTCGCAGTGCTTGAGCCTGTAGCTGATGGCTTCCGCAACTACCTTGCTGCTGGCGCACCCGGCACTGCTGAAGAGCTGCTGTTGGACAAGGCACGCCTGCTCACTCTGACGGCACCTGAGCTGACCGTGCTGGTTGGCGGCATGCGCGTGTTGAACGCCAACTTCGATGGTTCAGCGCATGGCGTGTTCACTGACAAGCCAGAGTCGTTGACTAACGACTTCTTCCTCAACCTCCTCGACGAGGGGACCGAGTGGAAGGCAACCTCAGAAGCCGCTGAAGCGTTTGAGGGCCTCCACCGTCTTGTCGATGGCTTCTTGTTGGTTCTCCAGCTTGTGCATCGGGCCCTGCAGGTAGCCGTGGCCCATCATTTCCCAGTTCTGCGAGAGCGCTGCCTCGACGATGCGGGGGTAGGACTCGCAGACGATGCCGTTGGTGGCCATGGTGGGCACGAGGCCACGCTGCTTGAGGGCATCGAAGATGCGCCAGAAGCCCACGCGCATGCCGTACTCATGCCAGGTCCAGTTGGGCAG
>CALJKH010000059.1 GCA_937973575.1 uncultured Solirubrobacterales bacterium
CCGCGATGAGGAAGCAGCAACAGCCAAGATGGAGCAGCGGTCCCTCGCACTCGCAGAAGAGCTTGTAGAGCAGCTCGGCAAGATGCGCGGCGCTGCGATGAAGATCGGCCAAGTTCTATCCACGATCGACTTCGACGCAATCCCAGAGGGCGAGCGCGAAAACTTCAAACTCAAGCTTGCAGCTCTGCGCGACTCAGCGCCGGCAGTTCCCTTCTCGAAGATGAAGAAGGTTGTTGAGCAGGACCTTGGCGCCAAGGCGAGCGAGATCTTCAAAAAGTTTGACGAGGACGCATTCGCAGCAGCCTCAATCGGTCAGGTCCACCGAGCCGTCACCCATGACGGTGACGAGGTAGTAGTGAAGATCCAATACCCAGGTGTTGCCGAGGCTGTTGAGACCGACCTCCGCAACATGAACCTCCTGCTGCCTCTGCTGAAGAAGCTTGCCCCTGGCCTTGACGGCAAGGCGCTGATGGGCGAACTGCGTGAGCGCATCGCGGAGGAGCTCGACTACGAACTCGAAGCTCAAAACCAGCGGCGAGTTGAGCGGACATTCCGTAACCACCCGTTCATCCGAATTCCGAAGGTCTACACGGAGCTCTCAGGAAGGCGAGTACTCGTCTCAGAGTTTGTCGAAGCCAAGCGATTCGAAGAGGTCAAGGAGATGAGCGAAGCTGAGCGCGACAGGTACGGCGAGATCATCTTCCGATTCTTCATGGACCTGCTTCACCGCGAACGCTTCTGCTCAGGTGACCCGCATCCCGGCAACTACCTCCACTGCGCTGACGGAAAGGTTTGCTTCCTCGACTTCGGCCTGATGAAGACCGTCTCACAGGACACTCTCGATAAGGAATGGGCCCTGGCAGCGGCAGTGGCTGCGGAGGATCCAGAAGGCGTCAAGAACCAACTTGATGAACTTGGCTATCTGCCTGACGCCAGCAAGTTCGACACGCAGCTTGTCTACGAGCAGGTAGTGCTCTCAGGTGAGTGGGCGTTCGTCCCGGGCTTCAAGCGACTTACACCCGACTATGTGCGCGAGGTGACAGAACTTGGTAGCTCGCCCCGTTCGCCTTACTTCAAGCAGATGCGCCAAATGACTCTGCCACCAGAAGCTTTGCTCGTTCGCCGTATGGAGGGACTTGTGTTTGCAGTCCTCGGTGAGTTGCGAGCAGGCGGCGATTGGCACGGTATGGGCCAGGAGTATTGGGGCAATGCCAAGCCCAGCACCGAGCTAGGCAAGCTCGACGCCAAGTGGCGATCCTCCTCGGCTCGGTAGGCTTCCGAGCCTGCCTTAAACCAACTTCAGAAAAGGGAGTCACATGCTTAAAATTAATGGTCTTGACGACATCCGCGGCCGCGTCGGCGAAGAGCTTGGCGTGAGCGACTGGGTACAGATCACTCAGGAGGATGTAAACAAGTTTGCAGAGGTAACTGGCGATGACCAGTGGATCCACGTTGATGTGGAGCGTGCAACCAACGAGAGTCCGTTTGGCGGCACGATCGTGCACGGCTTCTTCACTCTTTCGCTCCTGCCGAAGTTCGCCTACGAGACCTACACGATTGAGGGTATCCACGGAGCTCTTAACTACGGCTCAGACAAGGTGCGGTTCCTCAACCCAGTTCCGACCGGCAGCAAGCTTCGCTGCAAGTCCAAGCTCGTTTCAGTTGAGGACAAGCCAATGGGCGTTCTCATGACGGTCGAGTCAACCATTGAGATTGAGGGCGTTGAGAAGCCCGCTTGCATCGCAGAGACCTTGACTCTCGTCTTTGGCTAAAGCCAAGTAATTCGCAGGACTAGAGGGCGGCGCTTCGGTGCCGCCCTTTTTAGTGGGCGCGGGCCTATGCTTTATGGATATGGGAAGCCAACCGGACCGCAAACTTCGTATTGCAGGTGACCTCGTCGAGACGGGAAGCTGGATCGAAGTCACCAACCCTTACGACAACTCGGCCATTGCCCGCGTACCGGCAGCTGATGCTGCCCTTGTGAATCAGGCGATCGCCTCGGCTAAGTCAGCTCTTGAGCGCGCGGACTGGCCGCAATGGCAGCGCGCCGATGCACTCGACCGCGCTGCTGTTCTGCTTCAGGAGAGGGCTGCTGCATTCGGCCAGACCATTGCTCTTGAAGCTGGCAAGCCGCTTAAGCAAGCCTCAGTTGAAGCTGAGCGTGCTGTTGGGACTCTTCGCTTTAGTGCTGATGAAGCCCGTCGGCTCGCCGGTGAGATGGTGCCAATGGAGGGTGGCCCAGCGGGTGCTGGAAAGCTCGGGTTCGTACTGCGAGTCCCAGTTGGCGTTGTCGGTGCGATTAGCCCGTTCAACTTCCCCCTCAATCTTGTAGCTCACAAGCTCGGCCCAGCTCTTGCAGCAGGGTGCCCGATTGTCCTCAAGCCAGCCTCGGCCACACCGCTGTCAGCGATCGACTTGGTTGAACTGCTGATCGAGGCCGGCGTCCCAGCTGACTACCTGCATGTCGTCGCAGGCCCCGGCGCACAGACGGGCGACCCGCTTGTTGACAGCGAGGACATCGCAGCGATTAGCTTCACCGGTTCAGTTCCAGTTGGCTGGGGTATCCGCAGCCGTGCACCGAAGAAGCGGGTAATGCTTGAGCTTGGGAGTAATGCCCCGTTGATCGTCAACTCCGACGGCGATTGGCAGACGGCCGCTGACAAGGCTTCAATCCACGGCTACTCGCACGCTGGACAGTCGTGCATTTCAACCCAGAGGCTGATCCTCCATGAGGACATTGCCGACGAATTCGTCGCTCGTTTCACGGAAAAGGTTGCGGCTCTGAAGGTTGGCGACCCGCTCGACCCAACCACTGATGTTGGGCCGCTGATCGACTCAGGCGAATGTGCACGAGTCAAGGACTGGATTGACGCTGCTCAAGCTGGAGGAGCTCAGATCCTTGTTGGCGGCGACCTTAACGCTGACGGGACATTGCAGCCAACGATTTTGGACGGTGGCAGCGATACCGACGAGGTATGGGCAGGCGAGGCGTTCGGCCCACTCACAGTGATCCGGAGGTTTAACGACTTCGCCGAAGCAGTCGAGCTCGCAAACGCAAGCGCCTATGGTCTCCAGGCCGGTGTGTTTACAGCTGACATCGGTACAGCTCTCGAGGCTGCCCGCAAGCTTGAGTACGGCGGTGTTCTGATTAACGAAGTGCCAACCTTCCGCACCGACCAACAGCCGTACGGCGGGGTCAAGGATTCAGGCAACACCAAAGAGGGCCCGCACTACTCAGTGCGCGAGTTCACTGAGGAACGCCTCATCACTCTCCAGCCCTAGCTGCGAGAAGCGGGTGGATCCGTAAATCCACCCGCGCCCGCGAATTCTGTCTAGCTGACCTCGTTACCCGCTGCGATCTTGCGAAGGTTGATCGCTTCGTTGAACGTCGCTTCGTCAACGCCAAGCTCCAGTGCAACCTCACGCAGGTTGCGGCCTGAGCTCGCAGCTTCCTTGACAATGTCGGCAGCCTTGTCGTAACCGATGAACGGATTCAGGGCTGTCGCAACAGCAAGAGTTGACTCAGCAGAGTCCTTGCAGCCGTCAAGGTTGGCTTCGATACCGTCAACGCACTTCTCAGCGAACAGGCGTGAGCCAGCAGCAAGCAGCGAGATTGACTCAAGCAAGTTGCGAGCAATCAGCGGAATACGAACATTGAGCTCAAAGTTGCCCTGGGTGCCAGCAACCGTGATCGCAGTGTCGTTGCCAATTACCTGAGCACCAATCTGGAGCATTACCTCCGGGATTACAGGGTTGACCTTGCCCGGCATGATCGACGAACCCTTCTGCAGCTCAGGCAGGAAGATCTCGCCAAGGCCAGCGCGTGGGCCAGAGCCCATCCATGCGATGTCGTTGGCGATCTTGGTGAGCGATACAGCGATCACCTTGAGTGCACCGGAAAGCTCAACGAGCGCATCGCGGTTGCCCTGTGCCTCGAATGGATCCTCAGGGGCTGAGATGTCAAGACCGCTCTCAGCTGAGAGCTTGGCCCGCACGCCAGCTGCGAACTCAGCATGGGTGTTGAGGCCGGTGCCGGTAGCAGTGCCGCCGAGTGGGATCTGAGCAACCTGAGGCAGTGCAAGGCGCACGCGACGCGCACCTAGGCGCACCTGAGCTGCGTAGCCACCAAACTCCTGGCCGAGAGTTACCGGCACGGCGTCCATCAGGTGGGTACGGCCGCTCTTGACGATGTCGTGAAACTCAGTTGCCTTGGCAGCGAATGACTTCTCCAGCTTCTCAAGAGCCGGAAGTAGGTCGTTTGTTGCCTCGTCAAGTGCAGCAAGGTGAACAGCGGATGGGAACACATCGTTGCTCGATTGCCCCATGTTGACGTGGTCATTCGGGTGTGCGCCATCGCCAGCAAGGTTCGCGATCACCTCGTTGGAGTTCATGTTTGAAGATGTCCCTGATCCAGTTTGGAAGACATCAATCGGGAACTGGTCGTCGTGGTCGCCACGGCCGACTGCATCTCCACCTTCGGCAATGCGAGCTGCGAGGTCTGCGTCAAGCAGGCCAAGGTCTGCATTTACGCGAGCTGCAGCCGCCTTGATCTTGCCGAGCCAGCGAACGAGCGGAACCGGAATCGGTTCGCCTGAAACTGGGAAGTTGCCAATTGCCTTGTCTGTTTCGCCACCCCAGAGGTGGCCGTTGTCGGTGTTTGTCATGTGCTGCTCCTCTGTAGCGGGCGGTTCATTCACTGCGAGTTCAAACCGTATCGGGCAGAGCACTAACTGCGGATCCTCGCGGTCTCCGCCTAAACTCCACCGGCGATGTCATCAACTCCCTACCAGCCGCAGGCAGGCAAGCTTGACCAATCAGCTCTTGAGCAGCGCGTACTCGAGCGCTGGCGCGAGCTGGATGTGTTCGGGAAGAGCCTTGAACTGCGGGCCGATGGCAAGCCCTGGGTCTTCTATGAGGGTCCGCCCACGGCCAATGGGATGCCCGGCACCCACCATGTTCTGGCAAGGGTCTTCAAAGATGTCTTCCCCAGATACCAAACAATGCGTGGCCGCAAGGTTGAACGCAAGGGTGGCTGGGACTGCCACGGACTGCCGGTTGAGCTTGCAATTGAGGCAGAGCTTGGCTTCACCAGCAAAGACGACATTGAGGAGTTCGGAATCGCGGAGTTCAATCAGCGGTGTCGCGACTCGGTCTTCAAGCACGTTGAGGAATGGAACCGTCTGACCGAGCGGATCGGGTTTTGGATTGACCTTGACGACGCCTACCGCACACTCGAAGATCGGAAGAGCA
>CALJKH010000060.1 GCA_937973575.1 uncultured Solirubrobacterales bacterium
ATTCGAGGCGGTAGATGAACTTGTGCACCACGTTTTTCACCACATCGCGGTCGAGGTGATCGAAGCGAATGATGGCATCCAAGCGGTTGCGGAACTCTGGCGTGAACAGCTTGTTGGTGGCTTCTTTCTCTTCGCCAGCGCGGTCTTCGCGGGTGAAGCCAAAGGCAGCACGTGCGGCATCGGCATGGGCAGCACAGCGGCTTCCACGTTGTAGACCTGTACATCGCCCACCCGCACGACGGCGAGCGAGGTGCGGTAGCCGTTGACCGTGCCATTGGCGGTGTTGCCGGCATTGTGAAAGACGATGTTGCCAATCTTGATGCTGCCCGGGTCGTCAACCGTCGTGTTGGGAGTGACAACGCCCTTTTCAAGTGCTGCAAGTGCTGTAACTGGCTTGAAGGTTGAGCCCGTGGGATAGGCAGATTGAATCGCTCTGTCTAACTGGGGGTAGAGGGCGCCCTTGCCAAAAAGCTGCTGATAGGCGTTGTTACTGATCGGCTTCGCAAAGACACTTGGGTCAAACGATGGTGCAGAGCCAAGGCCGACGACGCGTCCATTTCTGGGGTCAAGCGCAACATACGCCGCCGCGCTATATCCGGAACCTTCGCCAAGACCGACTGCGGTTTCCAACGCAGATTGACCCTCCTTCATCACGCCGAGGTCAAGCGAAAGCCGCAGAGTTCGCCCCGGCAGCGGATCACTCTTGGCCAATGTTCGGCGGGCGTGCCCTGAAGCGTCAACCTGGATGCGCTCCGCGCCGTCCCTACCTCGGAGATAGCGGTCGTACTGATACTCCAGCCCGCTCTGTCCAATAACAGTGCCTTGTGGAATTCCGTCGAACCTCGGCTTGTTGAGCTGTTCGGCAGTGACCTCACCGACGGTGCCGAATAGCTGAGCGCCAATCGCCCCGTACGGGTAGGAGCGGAGCCAGACTCGAGTTACATCTGCCCCTGGCAGAGTGCGCCGGTTCTCAAGTACCCAGGCCGCCTCAGCCTGGGAGGCATCCGGCTTGATCGTGATGTTTGCGTAAGGGAGAGCCGCAGCTTCCTTCTCGATTTGGCAGCCAAGCGGTGTGAGCACTTCAATTGCGTCGCCCACCTTGCAGGGAGCAGTCTCAGTGCTCATCCCAAGCGCCAACGACAGCTTGGCGGAAACAGCTGCGCGCTCTGGAGTGCCGTGGTCCGGCAGGCGCCCTGGAAGCACAACAATTGCCGTGGAAGGACGGCTATCGACTAGAACCTTTCCGTTCCTGTCCACGATCTTTCCCCGCGGGGCTGCGATCGCTACCTCGCGGATCTGATTGTCGTTTGCCTTTGCGAGATAGCCGTCACCCTCAAGTACCTCGAGGTACCAGAGCCGCAGCAGGAGAAGCCCGAAGAGGACGAAGGCCATCAGCCCCAAGATCGCGACTCTCCGCCCTAGTTGGCTGGAGGATGGGCCGCGGCTGGGAGCTTCGAACGGTTCGGTCATCGCCGTTTACCGGGTGTAAGTGGACTTAATCCCCCAGTTGCATAAGCCCGACGACGAGTCGACCCACCACCATCGCGACTCCGCGTGACCCGTGTAATCCGTCGAACAAGGACGTAGACGGGTATTGAGAGCACTGCTCCCCACATGATCGCGAGTGCCGCCTGTTGAATCACAGTCCCACTGAGGTTGGCACCCCCGCCGAACAAAACCTGCAGTAAGCCGTATCCAATTGTTGAGACGGCGGAGGCTGCCGCCCCGGCAGGAACAAGGTAGAGGCGACCGGTCATTGGGCGCAACTCCATCAGCCGGCCAGCCCCGTAGCCGACAACAAGGTCGAGCAGTGCGTACTCGCCGAGCGTCTGAACCAGCAGAAAGTCCATCGCAAGGCCAATCGCAAAGCCGAAGATCGCTCCCGGTAGAGAGCCAAAGAGAAGTCCGATAGCCATCGCCGCTAGCGGCACGAGGTCAGCACTGCCCGAGAACGGAGGCACCTGTGAGACCAGCGCCATCTGGAGGGTGACGACGACCGCGCCAGCAATCCAGAGGCGAGCCCGGGGAACCTCAACCTGACTATCCATTTCTACTGCCCCCAGGCTCTGCGGGTCAGAACAACGACATCATCAAGGTGCGTGAGGTCGGCCTGTGGCCGAACCTCAATGATTCCGCTGCCTTCGACTGACCGAGGGTCGACTCTGGAAACAGTTCCAACCGGAATGTTTGGTGGAAATAGGGTCGCAAGGGGACCAGCTGTGGTTCCGGCAGTCACTACTGGGTCACCCACTCGCGCACTCGTGCTGCGCACGAGAAGCTGCATCGCGAGTGCCCCCGGGTCGCCGTCAGCTGCAACCACTGTCCCCTCGTCACCAGATCCAATGATCTTGGCCGAAACGCCTGACTCTCTATCGGTGATCAGAGTGACAACTGCAGTTCCTGGTGTTACTGCGCTGACAGTTCCAACCAGCCCATCACCGTCCACCACGGGCTGATTGACCTTGATCCCATCAGAACTTCCATGATCAATCTGGACGCTCGCAAACCAAACTGTGGGTGACCTACCGATCACGGTAGCCGTCACCGGCCCATAGCTATTTAGGCCCAGCCGGGTGTTGAGGCCAACTAGCCGACGCAGGCGAGCATTTTCCGCCAAAGCTGCGCGACCATCAACAACTTGTCGCCGAAGCTCATCACGCTCGTTACGGAGGCGCTTCGCTTGGTCCTTGGCGTTGAAGGTCGACCCAAACCAGCCAAAGAGATCTCGAACGGGCTTAAAGACGACGTTCGCCAGATCCTCTACAGGCCCGACAACTGTCATAACGACACTTCTAACTGGGTGCAGAGGTCCGCTATCCGGGGATCCGAAGCTAGCTGTGAGCAGGACGATTGCCACACCCACGAGGGCCGCCAGAACGATCCGCCGCCTCCGGATTACGTCTTTCTGCACTTGACTTAGAGCAGTCCCTACCTGCGGCGACGCCGACCACGGTTGGGACGGTTGGTCCTGTGAATCACTTCGAACTCCTCAAGTGAACGGCCAGAGCCGATCGCGACGCAGGTAAGTGGGGATTCGGCAAGGTGTGCGGGCATCTGAGTCTCTTGACGGATTCGATCAACGAGGCCGTTGAGGAGTGACCCGCCACCGGCCATCATGATCCCGCGATCCATAATGTCGGAGGCAAGCTCCGGTGGAGTCTGGTCAAGCGTTTCGCGCACAGCGCCGAGGATCTGCTGGATTGGCTCCTCAAGGGCTGCTCGGATTTCCTCGCTTGTGAGAACGACTGTCTTCGGAAGCCCTGAAACAAGGTCGCGCCCGCGTATTTCCGCCTGAAGCTCCTCCTCGAGCGCCGATGCCGAGCCAATCTGAACCTTTACTTCCTCTGCGGTTTGGGGACCGATCAAGACCTTGTAGTCCCGCTTCACATAGTTGACGATGGCCTCGTCAAACTCGTCTCCTGCGACTCGAATGGATCTCGCCACCACGATTCCCCCGAGCGAGATCACTGCCATCTCACTCGTGCCACCACCGATGTCGACAACCATTGAGCCCGTCGGTTCACCGACTGGCAGCCCGGAGCCAATGGCGGCAGCCATGGGCTCCTCGATCAAGTAGGCCTGGCGAGCACCAGCTGAGATGCAAGCTTCTTCGACTGCGCGCTGCTCAACGTTAGTAACGCCCGAAGGGACGCAGACAACAACTCGTGGGTGAGCAAACCGCCCTTGGTGAACCTTCTGGATGAAGTGGCGCAGCATTGCCTCAGTCACTTCAAAGTCGGCAATAACTCCATCCTTAAGGGGACGGATAGCTGAGATCGTGCCCGGTGTGCGACCAAGCATTCGCTTGGCCTCGGCACCCACAGCATGGACTTCACCGCTGCGCTGATCAACTGCCACAACGCTTGGCTCCGAAAGAACAATACCTCGGCCTCGCACATAGACCAAGGTGTTAGCCGTGCCAAGGTCCACCGCAATGTCGCGACCGTTGAATCCGAAGAGATCTGAGAAAAAGCCCATATTTGCTGGAGAATCGGGGGTCCAGCGTGGCGATTCGGGCGGGCGCCCTAAACCGTTCTGCCGGTGCGGCGAGTGTAGCGCCGCGGTTACCCGTTCAGGCAGGCTGCACGGAGTCGGGCAGCAGTTCAGCGACAAGACGCATCGGTAACCCAATGACGTTGTCAAAGTCCCCATTTACCTCCGTGACGAAGGCATCCCCTGACTCCTGAATCGCGTAGCCACCGGCTCTACCCTGCCACTCCCCCTTGGCGACATAGGCGAGCATTTCCTCGTCTGTTAGCGCCCGGAACTTGACCCGAGTGGATGCAACCCCGCTTCTTTCAACTCCGCCGCTGATAACGCAAACACCAGTGTGCACCTCGTGGAGGCTCCCACTCAGTAGACGCAAGTGCTCCTCAGCCTCTTTGGCGTCAGCGGGTTGCCCAAGTGGAATGCCCTCCACATCAACGACGGTGTCAGCTCCAAGCACGACAGCATCCGGGCTCTCCGCAGATACGGCCCGCGCCTTCGCCTCCGCGTTCAGGAGTGCAATGTGAGCCGGCTCTGGGCCGCTCGCTATTTCAGCAACGGAAGATGTAACAACTTCAAATCCGTACCCGGCATCTCCGAGCAGCTTGCGCCGCTGCGGAGAGGCCGAAGCAAGGATTAGCTTCAAAGGCTTGGGAAGAAGATCCCGATCTCGCGTGCTGCTGACTCAGGTGAATCAGAGCCGTGGACCATGTTCTCGCCAACTTCAAGAGCAAAGTCGCCGCGAATGGTGCCGGGAGTTGCCTCAAGTGGGTTCGTCGCTCCAATGAGCTGACGTGCTGCCACGATTGCCTCATGGCCCTCAAGGACGAGGGAAACAAGCGGACCTGAAGTGATGAAGTCCACAAGCTCTCCGAAGAAAGGCTTGTCCTGGTGCTCTTCGTAGTGCTTGCCGGCAGTCTCTGCGTCCAGCGTCCTCTGCTCGAGTGCTGCAATGCGGAGGCCCTTGCGCTCAAAGCGGGCAAGAATTTCGCCAGTAAGTCCGCGTGCGAATGCGTCTGGCTTTACAAGGATGAGTGTGCGCTGCATGTTCTGATGAACCTTTCGATGGTGTGAGGGGCGGGTTAGTCCGTCTGGACCGAGTCGCTAACGCTGTCGTCAGCTGGGGAAGTCTCGCTAATCGCGTCATTCTCTGCCCTGCGGGCTGGACGCGACTCGTCATTGCTGCGCTTATTGGACGCCTTGCGGGCCGCCCCACCAGCGGGAGTTTGGCGCTTCGAGCCTGCTGCAGCAGGACGCTTACGACGCGCTGCTGCTCCAGATGGTGCGCCGGCTACGGCTGCCGTCTCGGATTCGCAATAAGGGCAGATACGCCATTCAGGCTCCAGCGGCTTTGAGCAGCTATTGCAGGGCTCACGCAGCTTGCGAAGGCACGAAGGGCAGCGGAGGAAGTCTTTCTCGATTGGCTCATCGCAGTGGCTGCATGTGCCTCCGCCAGCAGAGTGAAGACGGGCTTCAGCTGCGGCGATCTCAAGGTCACGCTCGCGAACATCTTCAAGGAACTCGGGTGGCCTGACGATCAGGTAAACGAGCGACCCAACAAATGGGAACAGTGCACCAGCAGCGGCGCAGCCGACAAGGAATCGATCGGCGATTCGACGCTTCGCATCGGAGTAGGTCCAATAGACGAGTGCAAGCCAGATGACTACGACAACGACGATAAAGAGGTTCGTGAAGATGTCCACTTGGGTTCCTTGTCCCCTTGTTTCAAGGGGTCGAGCAGTAATAGAGGCGAAAGTCTAACTGTGGGCTGGATTAAGGCGTGAAAGTTACAAGTAGGCGTGCAGGTCTAGAGAAAGACCTTGCCTAGCCCGTAGCCGATGCCGAAGAACACGAGGATCGTCAGGGCAACCACTCCCGCGACAAGGGCAATCATCCGGCTGAACTTTGGTTCATCGTTCATAACGCACTCACAATTCTTTCCCCAGGAGGGGACAGTAGGTCGCCGACGAGATGAATTGAGCCAGTTACAAGCACCACACCATCCTTGCCAGCTTCAGCCCGGGCTGCCGCAACTGCAGAGTTCACGCCAGATTCAGAGCTGATTGCGGCAGTGGGAATCCCGGCCTCCTGGCAGACGGAAACGAGGCTTGCGCTGTCAAGCGCCCGCGGGTTCAACGGCTCGGTCACAACAACACTTGTCAGTGCGGGAGCCAACTCACGCACGAAGGCGAGGGAGTCCTTGTCCGCCAGCATCCCAAGCACCGCTGTTACGGCCCTCCCCTTCGCCTCTTGTGTGATTGCCTCCGCAAGTCGCTTGGCGCCGTGACCGTTGTGGGCCGCGTCGACGAAGGTAAGGGGCTCTTGATCCACGATCATCATCCGCCCTGCAACCTCAACCTCCGCGGCGGCCGCGATCAGGCGTTCGGTGTCGTGTTCGGTGCCGACCGTGATGCGCAGATAGGGTGCCGTGCGCGGCTTGTTGAAATGCCGGACCAGTACGGCCCGCTCGCGCAGCCC